>JANYDZ010000028.1 GCA_025363375.1 Hyphomicrobiales bacterium | reverse complement strand
ACATGGACGAGGCCGAGCGCTGCCACCGCATCAGCTACATCTCCTATGGCCGCATGCTCGCGACCGGCACTGTCGACGAGGTCGTGCGCGATTCGGGTCTTTTCACTTTCGTCGTGCGCGCGCTGCCCACGGCGGAACTCGTCGCCGCCATCGCCGCGCTCGACGGCGTCGAACAGGTGGCGCCCTTCGGCGCGACGCTGCACGTGGTCGGCGCCGACGCCGCGCGCATGCGGCCCGCGCTGAAAGACTTCGCCGCGCGAACCGGCGTCTCTGTCGAGCCGGGCGCCACCAGCCTCGAGGATGTCTTCATCAAGTTCATGAGCCAGTCGCGGGACAACGCCGCATGAGCTTCTTCTCCTTCGCGCGCCTCGGCGCGCTGCTCATAAAGGAATTCATCCAGATGCGGCGCGACCGCATCACCTTCGGCATGATGCTCGGCGTCCCGATCGTGCAATTGCTGCTGTTCGGCTTCGCCATCAACAACGACCCAAAGGGTCTGCCGGCCGCCCTGCTCGCCACCGGGCAGGATCAATACACGCGCGCGGTCGTCACCGCGCTGGAGGTCAGCGGTTATTATCGTTTCACGCGCCGTCCGGCTACGGCGGCGGAAGCCGAAAGCCTGATCGCCGGCGGCGACGTCTCGTTCGTCGTCGTCATCCCCGGCGATTTCGGCTCGCGCGTCGAACGCGGCGACAATCCGGAAATCCTCGTCGAGGCGGACGCGACCGATCCCGCCGCCTCGAGCGGCGCCGTCGGCGCCTTGCAGACGCTGGCCGCGCGCGCGCTGCTGCGCGAACAGGGACGCGAGGCCGCCGCCGCCGAACAGGCGCGCGCGGCTCTCTCGGTCACCGTGCATCGGCGCTACAATCCCGAGGGCGTGTCGCAATACAACATTGTGCCGGGCCTGCTCGGCGTCATCCTGCAAATGACCATGGTGATGATGACCGCCATGGCGCTGACCCGCGAGATCGAGCGCGGCACAATGGAAAACCTGCTCGCGATGCCGGCGACGGCGGGCGAGATCATGCTCGGCAAGGTGCTGCCCTTTCTCGTGGTGGGGGCGGCGCAGGTCGCCGTCGTGCTGCTCGCCGCGCGCACAATCTTCGGCGTGCCCTTCGTCGGCGGCATGCCGTTGCTGCTGTCGTCGGTGCTGATCTTTGTGGCGGGGCTGGTGCTGCTTGGCTACACCATCTCGACGCTTGCGCGCACGCAGATGCAGGCGATGCAACTCACCTTCTTTTTCTTCCTCCCCTCGCTCATGCTGTCGGGTTTTATGTTTCCCTTCAGCGGCATGCCGCGATGGGCGCAAATAATCGGCGAAACCTTTCCACTGACGCATTTCCTGCGCGTCATTCGCGCCGTCATGCTGAAAGGGGCCGCAATCCAGGACATTTGCTTTGAGTTTTTCGCGCTGTCGCTTTTCATACCCGCTTACGCGCTGCTGGCGTTGACGCGTTTTCGCAAAACCCTGGACTGAAAGCGGCGCGAACCGCCAATCCGCGCTACCGCCACAGCGCGCCGAACAGACACGCCAAAGCCGCGACGATGATCATTGTGAAGGTCGTCGCCATGCCGGCCTGCCGAAACCGCAAATTCTCTTTTGGTTGCGACACGCCCCAGGCGTGCGACAGACGCGCCAGCACCAGCGCGGCTCCCAGAGCGTGCAGCAGTCGCGAATCCGTCTTCAGGCTTTCAGCCAGTCCCAGCAAAATAACCGCCAACGGAACATATTCGGCGAAATTCGCGTGGACGCGCATGCGCCGCAACAGGTCCTTGTTGCCGCCGTCGCCAATGGCGATTTGCGCGCCGCGTCGCGCGTCGATCACGCGAAACGCCAAAAAAATAAAGAGCGGAGCCAACAGACCCGCGTAAAGCGCGGTAACAGGCATCGACATATCCTTTCATATGGCCGCGAATCAACGTTCCGGGCGGAGCGTCGCCATAGCCGATATCCCATGTTGGCGTCGTGGCAAGCGGATTCATTTTCGCTTCATATCGTTGCAACTTCGACCTTGACGAGGGGGCCCGCTACCCCTATTTGCAGCCCCGGGCCACCTCTCCCCAACGAGAGGCCGCCATCTGAAAGGATGGAACGACATGACTTCCTTGAATCTAGGCGATACGCTTCCCGCGGTTCGGCCGGCCAATCCGAACTTTTCATCCGGCCCCTGCGCCAAGCGCCCCGGATATTCCCTCCAAAATCTCAACGACGCGCCGCTTGGCCGCTCGCATCGCGCCAAAGTTGGCAAGGCGAAGCTGAAGCTCGCCATCGATCTCACCCGCGAAATTCTCGGCGTGCCCGCCGATTATCTTATCGGCATCGTCCCCGGCTCCGACACGGGAGCCGTCGAAATGGCGCTCTGGTCCCTGCTCGGCGCGCGCGGCGTCGACATGCTCGCCTGGGAAAGCTTCGGCGAAGGCTGGGTGACGGATGTCGTCAAGCAGTTGAAGCTGAAAGACGCGCGCATTCTGAAATCCGCTTACGGCGAATTGCCCGACCTGAAGAGCGTCAACTTCGACAACGACGTGGTTTTCACCTGGAACGGCACGACCTCCGGCGTGAAAGTCCCCAATGGCGACTGGATTCCCGCGGACCGCAAGGGTCTCGCGATCTGCGACGCAACGTCGGCGGCTTTCGCGCAGCGGCTCGACTGGCGCAAGCTGGATGTCGTGACCTATTCCTGGCAGAAAGTGCTCGGCGGCGAAGCCGCGCATGGCATGCTGATTATTTCGCCGCGCGCGGTCGAGCGTCTCGAAACCTATGCGCCGGCATGGCCGCTGCCAAAAATTTTCCGTCTCACCAACAACGGCAAGCTCATCAAGGGCATTTTTGAAGGCGAGACGATCAACACGCCCTCCATGCTTTGCGTCGAGGATTATATCGACGCGCTGCAATGGGCGAAGTCGATCGGCGGCCTCGAAGGCCTGATCGCCCGCGCCGACGGCAATCTGAAAGTGTTCGCCGATTGGGCCGCGAAAACCGCGTGGGTGGATTTTCTCGCGTCAAGCGAGGCGATCCGCTCCAACACCAGCGTATGCCTCAAGATCGTCGATCCCGCCATCGCCGCGCTCTCCGCCGACGCGCAGGCCGCTTTCGTCAAACAATTGCCCGCGCTGCTGGAAAAAGAGAAAATCGCCTTCGACATCGACGGCTACCGCGACGCGCCGGCGGGCCTGCGCGTGTGGTGCGGCGCGACGGTCGAGAAGTCCGACGTCGCCGCGTTGACGCAATGGCTCGACTGGGCTTTCGCGAAAGCGAAGGCGGAGTTGAAGCCGTAGTTTGCGGCGAGATCTCCTGCTCCCGCTTGCGGGAGAAGCAGTACCCCCAAGATCGCCCCTCGTCTCAAATTCAGGATCGCCCCATGGCTCCCCGCGTGCTCATCTCCGACGCCCTGTCCACCGCCGCTGTGCAGATCTTCAAGGATCGCGGCGTTGAAACCGATTTCCAGCCGAACCTCGGCAAGGACAAGGACAAGCTCGCCGAAATCATCGGTAATTACGACGGCCTCGCCATCCGCTCCAACACCAAGGTCACCGCGAAACTGCTGGAGCGCGCCGTCAGGTTGAAAGTCATCGGCCGCGCCGGCATCGGCGTCGACAACGTCGATATTCCCGCCGCCACGGCGCGCGGCATCATCGTGATGAACACGCCCTTCGGCAATTCCATCACGACCGCGGAACACGCCGTCGCCATGATGTTCTCCATCGCCCGTGAAATTCCGGCGGCGGATCTGTCGACGCAAGCCGGCAAGTGGGAGAAGAACCGCTTCATGGGCGTCGAGATCACGGCCAAGACGCTGGGCATCATTGGCTGCGGCAACATCGGCTCCATTGTCGCGGACAGGGCTGTTGGCTTGCGCATGCGCGTCATCGCTTTTGACCCCTACCTCAGCCCCGAACGCGCCCGCGATCTCGGCGTCGAGAAAGTCGAGCTCGAGGAGCTTCTCAAGCGCGCCGATTTCATCACCCTGCACACGCCGCTCACCCCGCAAACGCGCGGCATCATGGGCGCTGAAAACATCGCCAGGACGAAGAAGGGCGTGCGCATCGTCAATTGCGCGCGCGGCGAACTCGTCGATGAACAGGCGATGGCCGCCGCGCTCAGGTCGGGCCACGTCGCCGCCGGCGCCTTCGACGTGTTTTCGGAGGAGCCGGCGGTGAACAATCCGCTGTTCGGCCTGCCGAACGTCGTGTGTACGCCGCATCTGGGCGCCTCTACGACGGAGGCCCAGGAAAACGTCGCCCTGCAGGTCGCCGAACAGATGTCGGACTATCTCACGCGCGGCGCCATCTCCAACGCCATCAACTTCCCGTCGATCACGGCGGAAGAGGCGCCGAAGCTGAAGCCGTTCATCGCGCTGGCCGAAAAGCTCGGCTCATTCGCGGGGCAGTTGACCGAATCCGGCATCAGGAAGGTGACGATCACCTATGAAGGCGCCGTCGCCGATCTCAAGACAAAGGCGCTGACCTCGTCCGCCATCGCAGGTCTGTTGCGGCCGCTGCTGAGCGACGTGAACGTCGTATCGGCGCCGATTGTCGCGAAGGATCGCGGCATCGCCATCGATGAAGTGACCCGCGCCGCGCAAGGCGACTACGAATCGTTGATCACACTGTCCGTGACCACGGAAAATCAGGAGCGCTCGATCGCCGGCACCGTTTTCCACGACGACAAGCCGCGCATTCTCTCGATCAAGGGCATCAAGGTCGACGCTGAATTCGCGCCCTCGATGATCTACGTCACCAACGAGGACAAGCCCGGCTTCATCGGACGCTTCGCCGGCCTCGTCGGCGACGCGGGCGTCAACATCGCCACCTTCGCGCTCGGCCGCGACCGCGCCGGCGGCTCGGCGATCGCGCTCGTCGAGGTCGATGGCGACGTGCCCGCGGACGCGCTGGCGAAGGTGCGGGCGATCGCCGGCGTGAAGCAGGTGAAGGCGCTGAAGTTCTGAAGCGGGGCCAGGGGCGGCCCCAGCCGTCCGCGGTCTTATCTGCCCAGCCGTTCGGATACGTATATCCCGCCCAGCACCAGCGCCAGCGAAGTCGCGTGATACCATTCGAACGTTTCGCCGAGCAGCAGCACTGAGAGCGCCGCGCCAATAATGGGCGACAGGTTCTGGAACACTCCGGCCCTGCTCGGCCCGACAATGTCGATGGCCTTGATCCACAGGACGTGCCCGACGATCGATGTGAACACCGCGACGTAAAGCAGGGCGGCGAGACCGCGCGCGCCCGGCGGGATCGAAAGCCCCAGCGACATTTCAATAGCCAGCAACGGCAACGACGTGAGCAAGGCCGCGACGGCGAAGCCGATGAAGAACGAGAACGCCGGCAAGGCGGGCCGCTTGCGCAGAAACACGGTGAAAGTCGCGTAGAGCGCGGAGCCGACGACCTGGAAGAGATCGCCGCGGTTGAGCTCCATCCGCGCAAGCGTCGTGAGATCGCCATGGGTGGCGACAACCGCGATTCCCAGAATGGTGATCGCCGCGCCGCCCGCCCGCAGCGCCGAGACGCGAGCGCCGTGGACCAGCCACATGCCAATGATCACAAAGGCCGGCATGATGCCGGGAATGATCGCGATATTGACGCCGCTCGTGTAACGCGCCCCGATGAAAAACATGGCGTTGGCGAGGGTAAAGCCCGTCGCGCCCATGGCCAGCACATAGCGCCAGTGCGGCCTCACCTCAAGCAGCGCGCGCGGGATGGCGCGCGGCGACCACGCCGCTACGAGGGTGAAAACGACGAACCAGCGCAGCGTCGTCAGCATCATCGGCGAAATGTCGCCGACGGCGCCTTTCGCCGCCACCACATTGCCGCCCCAGATCACGATCGGCAGCATGATGTAGAGCCACGGCGTCGGCGCCATGCGCGAGGAAAGCGGCTTGCGCGTTTCGCTCATCCGCGCCCCAGTTTCTCGGCGAGCGTTACGCCGCCGATGACCAGGACCAGCGCCACGAGGTGATAGGCCGCCAGCGGCTCGCGCAGGAAAACCGCGGCCATCAGCGCGCCGAGCGCCGGGGTCATGTTGTAGAAAAGAGTCGCGCGGCCGGGGCCGACGATCTCGACGCTGCGAATGTAGAAAACCTGCGCCAGCAGCGTCGGGCAGATCGCCACGTAAAGGAGCACGATCCAGCCCTGCAATGTTGGCCAGAAGGTGACGCCGCGCGAGACTTCCCAAGCCAGCACCGGCAGCGACATGACCACCGCCACGAGTCCAAGCGCGAAAAAATAGCCGAAGGACGAGGCCTTCGGACGATTGCGCAACGTAAGCGAATAGACGGCGTAGCAAACCGACGCGAAGAGAATGCCGAGATCGCCGATGTTGAAGGCGATGTCGAGCAGAGCCCAAAGATCGCCCCGTGCGCCGATGACCAGGATTCCGACGATCGTCAAGGCGCAACCAATGGCTTGCCACGCCGTGACCGGCGTACGCCAAAGGAGAAACGCGCCGAAGAATACGAAAACCGGCGTCACGCCCTGCAGAATTGAGAGATTGACGCCGCTCGTGTAATGCGCGGAGACGTAATAAAGCGAATGGTAGATGGTGAAGCCCGCTACGGCGCCGACGACGATGCGCGGCCAGTGCGGCTTCAACAACGGCAGGTCGGCGACGAACGCGCGGCGCGACGTGAAGAACAGAATGCCGCAAGTCAGCGCCCAACGTCCCGTCACCAGCGTGATCGGCGAAATATGACCAATCGCCGAACGCGCGGCGACGACATTGCCGGCCCAGAACAGGCAGGTCAGCGACAACAGCAGCCAGGGATTGGAGAACAGGCGTTGCGCGAGATCGCGCGCGAGCGTGGGCAAGGCGTCGTCCTTCCGAATGATGTGCGATTCCGCACCCAGCGTCGCGAGACCGTCTTGTAGCGCAATACGGCTGCGGCTTCGCCCTGAAATCACCTGATTTGCGCCTGGCTATGCCGCAGCCTGTTCCGGCCTTGTGGAGGATTTCATGCGCAGCTTCAATGGCACATACCCGACAGCCCTTTCCCTGCTCGCGCTCGTCGCGGCTTGTCCCGCGCTCGCCGCGGAAATCGAAGCGCGGTCGAAAATCGACGCGGTGACCGTTTATCCAGACGCCGCCGCGGTCACCCGCGCGGTGGATGTCGATCTGCCCGCCGGCGTCTCGACGCTGGTCTTCAAGGGTCTGCCCATGGGCGTCGATCCCGCTTCACTGCGGGTTGAAGGCGCGGGCGCCGGGCGGTTGCTGATCGGCGCGGTGGAGACGCGCAACTCGCCTGTCGCCGCGCGCGCGCCCGACACGGCGCTGGAGATGAAATTGAAAAGCCTGCGCGCCGATCGCGAGGGCGCGCAGGCGTCGCTGGACGCGCTCGAGGCGAAGAAGGCCATGATGGCGCGCTTCTCGCTGGCGGGCCCCGAAAAACTGTCGCCGGAAGCAAAACCCCTCGATGTCGCGCAATGGACATCGGCATGGGAGGCGGTTGGTCAGGGCCTCGCGAAAGTCGGCGAGGAACTGCGCGCCGCGCGCGCAAAAACACGCGACATCGACGAAGAGATTCGGGCGCTCGAACAGGCGCGCCAGCGCCCCGCGCCGCAAAACGCCGCGGCGCGCGACGTGATGGTGGAAGTTGAATCGGAAGCCGCGCAAAAGGGCCGCTTCACGCTGGCTTATCGCGTCGCCGGCGCGGGCTGGCAGCCGCTCTACGATGCGCGGCTCGACACCAATTCCGCCGGCGGCAAGGCGGCGCTGGAACTGGTGCGCCGCGCCGACGTGACGCAACGCACCGGCGAGGACTGGACCGGCGTTTCGCTCGCCGTCTCAACAGTGCGCGCCCGACGCGGCACGCAGGCGCCCGAGATGCAGACGCAGAGGCTGGCGTTTTACGAGCCGCTGGCGCCCGGGCAGGATTCGATGACGCGGTCAAAGGCGATGCCGGCGAAGCCGGCGTCGGCGCCCATGCTGGGCGGTAGAGTGGAATCTGAAGCGCGAACGCCCACGGACGATGCTCCGGCCGCTGTCATGAGGCAGGCGGAAGAGCAGCAGGCGGCCCTCGATTCGGGCGCGTTCCAGGCTGCTTTCCAGATTCCCGGCCGCCTCGACATCCCCTCCGACGGCTCGCACAAAACCTTCCGCATCTCGACCCGGAAACTCACGCCCGATATGCTCGTGCGTTCAACGCCGGCGCTCGACGAGACCGCTTACCTGCAAGCCCGCGTCAGGAACGAGGAGGACGCGCCGCTGCTGCCGGGCGTCGTCAACATTTTGCGCGACGGCGGCTTCGTCGGCACGGGCCGCATCGGCCTCGTGGCGCCGGGCGATTTCACCGACCTCGGCTTTGG
>JANYDZ010000748.1 GCA_025363375.1 Hyphomicrobiales bacterium | reverse complement strand
GTCTTCAAGCCGTGACGCGCCGCGACCTTGTAAACCTCGTCCTTCACCGGACAGGCGTCGGCGTCGATATAGATGGCGATCTTCGCGAGCGCGTCGTTCATCGCCCGCACATGCCAGCGCGGGCGAGCGAACGCAAGTCACCGCGTCATCCAGCCGCGCATGCCGACGCCGCCAAAACCGCCGAACAGGCCCATGACGAGCATTATGATCAACCCCAGCGCAAACCACACAACGATGAGCGCCGGAATCGCGGCGAGCGTCCACGTGATGAACAGCATGACCAGCCGCCCGAAGGGAATATCGACATCCGCAACCGTGACGTAGCGATTATTTTCATCCATTGGGACCTCCTGAATTTGGCGCGCACCATGACCCGCTCCTGGCGGGACCGCTTTGAGCAAAATCAATTCGCGGCGTCGGCGCGGCAATTCTGGCTCCTTGCGCAGGCCGCGATGAACAGGCCTCAAAGCATGTCCATTCCGTTCCACAAACAGGAATTGAAAGCTAAGGCGCAATTTGAAATGATGCCGACGCAACGCAAGGGAGAAAGTGAATGACCGCGAAAGCCACGCATGTGGGCATTCCCTGGGATGGGCGCACCGCCTATGAGCGCTGGGTCGAGGACGATCTGAAACTCGATCTGCATCGCGGATATGCGGCAACCGGCCTTTCCAAAGTCCCCGTCAAACCCTGGGATCAACGCGGCATCGGCGCGGTCTTCTACGACATCATAGGCGCGGAATCCCTCGCGGGCATGTATGTCGGCGAAATCCCGCCCGGCAAATCCAGCCACCCCGCGCGCCAGCTCTGCGACGAAACCATCTACATCATATCGGGGCGCGGCAGCGCGACCGTGGAAACGCCGACGCGCGTGTTGAATTTTGAATGGGGCCCGCGCAGCCTCTTTGCCGTGCCGCTCAATTGCAAATACCGCCTGCACAACGGTTCGGGACGCGAGCCGGCGCGCTTCGTCAGCGTCAACACCATTCCCGTCGTCTACAACCTCTTCCGCGATTCCAAATTCGTGTTTGAAAACGACTGGCATTTTGACCGAATCGCCGCCGGCGCCGAACCCTCCGACGCCGTCGTCTTTCAACCGGACGCCAATCACACGCGCACCGCCGTCGATCTGCACGAGACCATGTTCGTGCGCGACATCTACGAGACGCAACGCACCGCCTTTGTCGAGCGCGGCGCGGGCCGCACCGTCTATCTTGAACTCGCCAATTCCGTGATATCGGCGCATGTCGCGGAAAATCCCGGCCTCACCGTCAACAATCCGCATCGCCACGGACCGTCCGCCTTCGTGTTCACCTTGCAAGGACAAGGCTACACAATCATGTGGCGCGATGGCGGAGACGAAGTGCGCTACGACTGGCCGCGGGACGACATCGGCGTCGTCGTGCCGCCGAACATGTGGTGGCACGGTCATTTCTTCACCGGACCGAACGCCATGCAGCTCGCGGTGAAACTGCGCAGCCGCAAAAACCCGCTCAACCACCTCTACGACAAGTCGCACAAACGCGTGTCCGAAGGCGGCTCGGTGTTGCGCTATTCCGATCTCGACGAAAAGCTGCGCGCCCGAATCTGGAGCGACTACGCCGCGGAAGTCCGCCGCAACGGTTTCGAACCCGTTCCTCCGAAAGGCTGAAAGCCGCGCCGCGCAGTACGCGTGGGCGCAACGCCCGCCAACGTCGCGCTGCGCCTCCAGCGAGCCGTTCTCGACAATCAGGCGAACTTCCTATTTTCCCAGACCCGCCAATATCGCCTTGAACCGCTCGATGGCGCGCGGTTCGAACGCGAGAATGCGTTTGACGATGCCTTCAAGTTCGGCGCCGCTTTTGGGGATCATCTCTTCCATCGCGCGGCCTCCATCGGCGAGAAAATCCTTGTCGCGCATCATCGCGTCAAACGCCGCCCGCAGCAGATCGACGCGGTCTCGCGGCGCTCCCGGCGGCGTGGCGAAAGGACGGCCCATCTCAGCCGTCAGCGACAAAAACTCGAATATCCGGCGCGCGTCGTCCGTCCCCGCGAGATCAACGAGGCGCGGCACGTTCGGCAATTCCGGGTCTTTCACAAGTCCCGTCTGCGCCAGCAACACGATCTCGCCTGTGCTGATCCAGCCGGGACGCGTCGCTTTCAATTGCCCCCAGGGAAACGCGCCGCGCCCCTGCACTTCGCCGCGCTCGACCGCGAGGTTGATGTCGTTGCCGCCGCTGTAGCCCGTGACGATTTTGAACTTCGTTCCCAGCAGTTGGTTCGCAAGCGCCGGGAAAATGTAGTTCTGCGCGGTGACGCCGGTCGATCCAATGGTCACTTCCTTGCGCTTCGCCTCTTCCATTGACGCGACGCCGGCCGCGCGCAGCACCGCGAACACATCGGTCGGCGTGATCGGACTGCCGAGAAAATGGAACTTCAGAGCGTCATACCGCACGCCGGCTTCGCCAATCGCCTGCCCCATCGCGGATGTTTGCAGGAGCCCCACGATGACGGCTCCATCCATGGGCGCCGCGTTGAAAAGGTAATTGGCGCCGACACGGCCCGACGCGCCCGGCATGTTCTCGACGACAATTTTCGGATTTCCGGGAATGAACCTGCCGAGATGGCGCGCGACAAGACGCCCGGCGAAGTCATAACTTTCGCCCGAGCCTGCGGCGACGACGATGCGAATCGTGGCGGCTTTATAGAATTCCGCCGCGGGCTGCGCGCGGGAAAAGCCGCCCAGGCACACGCATAAAACAGAGAGCGCCGCCTTCAACCGCGCCTTCATCGCGAGCCCTCCCCGCCGCGACGAGCTTCCTCTATTTGTCCAGGAAGCTCACCTTGCCCGCCCACTTTTTCGCTATCTCGTCGGAATATTCCTTCGGGATTTGATTGACCTTCGGGAAGGACTCCCGCCACGCCCATGGCCGCACCGCGTAAATGACGACGCGGCTGTTGGTAAGGTCGTCCTTGTCGCGCCGCTCTGGCGACAGCATGGGATCGATGTATCCCGTCCACATGCCGTCGATGATGTCCGTCGCGGTTTTGGGATCCCAGCGCGTGCCCACGGCCCACATAACCTCGGCGGGATTGGCGATGTCGATGTCGTCGTCGACGATGATGGTGATGCGCCCGAGATAGCTTGCCGAACCGCAACCAATCGCGACCAGCCCCGCCATCTTCGCGTGGCCCGCGTGCATCTGCTGGATCGCGATGACGTTGATGAAACGCGAGCCGCCGCCCGGCATTTTGAACACGCCTTTGACGCCGGGCACGCCGGCGGCCTCCAACTCGTCCCAGAGCGACGCCGCGCGCATGAGCGCGGAGCCAGCCGTGCCGAAATAGGTGCCCGGAAACGTTGGCCGCGCCGGCGGCGAAGCCGTCATGATGGGATCGTCGCGGTGATAGATGGCTTTCACCTGAAGCACCGGCTCGGGCCCGGTTGCCGCGTAATAGCCCGGCCATTCGCCGAACGGTCCTTCGATCATCGTGAGCTCTTCGGGAGAAGGCATGAAGCCTTCGTAAACCAGCTCGCAATCCCCGGGAAAGGCGACGCCCGTGATCTTTCCCTTGACGAGTTCGATGGCGCGGCCTATGCGCCCGCCCGCCGCCGCGAATTCCGTGACATTTTCGGGAAACGTCTGCGCGGACACCGCTCCGAGCGCGGGCGCCTGCCCCACGCTGATCACCATCGGGCAATGCTCGCCGCGCGCCCAGTATTTCTTGCGGATGATGTCCGCGTGTTTGCCCGGCTCGATGAAAACGCTGAGCGTGCGTTCGTCGCGCACGGAAACGCGATAGGTGCCCGAGTTCACCCAGTCGCTGTCCGGGTCTTTCGTAATCACCATACATTCGGTGCCTATATACCGGCCGCCGTCGCCCGCGTGCCATTTTGGCGCCGGAAAACTCAGAATGTTGACCTCGTTGCCGGTGAGCACGTTTTCCATGACCGGACCGGTCGCGACGTGCACAGGCGCAATCGGCTCCGATCCCTTGCGCGTGCCCTTGCGAAAACTACGCACGAGATCCAGCCCGACGCCGGCGTTGAACACCTTCGACGCGCGCATGTTGACGACGACGCGGTGATTGTCCGGACAACCTTTGATCTTGCGAAACAACAGCACGGGCGGCACGGGCTTTTGCAGACTCAATTCATAGAGCGCGCCCATTTCAAGGTCGGGATCGGCGCCCTCGATGATGTCCAGTTCGCCGATTTCGCCGGCGACCTCGATCGCTTTGCGAATATCGCCGAGCGCGGCGATGCGGGTTTCTTCGTCGACAACTTTCGGCATGAAACGGTCCTGCTTGCGCGGCGGCGCCGCGATTTTAAAAACTCAGCTTTCCTTGAAATCCGGCGAAACCTCTTTCTGCTCGAGATCGGAAGCGAGAAATTCCTGCATGGGCGTATGAATAAACGCGGCCCACACGGCGGGCGTCCCGGGGTCGAGATTGAAATGCTGATGTTCGACGCCGCCCGGCTTCAACGGCAGCAACACGAGATCGCCCTTCTTCCAATCGACGCGCTCGCCGTCGACCACCGAATAGCCGACGCCCGCCACCACATAAATCACAAGGCCGCCCTGATGCACATGCCGGCCCGACTTCGTGTGGATTTCATGGGTGAACACGCGCCAGTGCTGCAGCGGCGTATCCTTGAAACTCACGGGGTCGAGGAAGAACCGCAACTTGCCCTGCCGCGCCTGGAAATACGGACGTTCGTCGGCCCGCAGCACGACGGGGCCGTTCTGATTGCGCTCTTTCATTTCCTTGCGGTAGCGCATCACGCGCTCGTAGGGATTGTCGCCGATGGGCGGGCGTTCGCGCTCGCGTGTTCTTTCAATTTCAGCCATGGGGTTGTTCTCCCTTGTGGAACGCGCGCGACAGGCGCAGCGCTTCAAGCGCGTCTTCGCGCGTCGGCGCCGCGGCGCGCGTAAATCCGGTTTTTCTGATGGCGATGCGTTTGGCCTCGTCGCAAAGATGCCGTAAATCGGCTCCCGAAAACCCTTCGGTGATCGGCGCGAGCGTTTCCACAACCACATCGGCGCCTCCGGCGGCGTCCGCCGCTTTCGAACGCAAACACACGCGCAGAATTTTCGCGCGCGTTTCCTCGTCGGGCATGCCCACGGGTATGTGCAGGCCGAAGCGGCCCGGCCGCAGGATCGAGGGATCGATGAGATCGACGCGGTTGGTGGCTCCAATGACGACGACGCGCGACAATTGCTCGACGCCGTCGAGCTCCGCGAGCAATTGGCTGACGACGCGGTCCGCCGTCATCGAGCCGGCGTGTTGTCCGCGGATCGGCGCAATCGATTCAAGTTGGTCGAAGAAAATCACCGCGGGCGCGACCTGCCGCGCGATGCGAAACACCTGGCGCACCCCCTCTTCGGATTCGCCGAGCCACTTGGTGAACATCTCGGGCCCGTCGACCGAAATAAAATTGACGCCGCATTCGTTGGCGATGGCTTTGGCGAGCAACGTCTTGCCGGTGCCCGATGGGCCATGCAGCAGCATGCCCACATGCGGCGGCAGGCCGCTCTGCGTCAGCAGGGCGGGATTGCGCAGCGGCAATTCCACGGTCTCCTGCAAACGCTTTTTCACGTCCTCGAGGCCGCCGATATCCTCCCAGGTGCAATCGGGCACGCTGATGAGCGTTTCACGCAGCGCGGACGGCCGCGTTTGCGACAGCGCCGTCTCGAAATCCTCCCTCTCGACGCGCAGATCCTCGACGGGGATGCGAAACGCCGCGCGATGATCGCTGAGATTGCCCGCGCTGCGGCGCAACGCGCTGAGTCCCGCGTCGCGGCAAAGCTCCATCATGTCGGCGCCGAGATAACCGTGCGTGCGCCTGGCCACTTCGTCGAGATAGCGCAAAGCGTCGTCCGACAGCGGCATTTCACGCGTTTGAATCGTGAGAATTTCGCGGCGCCCCGGCGCGTCCGGCGGACCGATGAAAATCTCGCGGTCAAACCGGCCCGGCCTCCGGAACGCGGGATCGACCGCGTCAATGCGGTTTGTCGTGCCGATGATGACGACGGAATCCACCCGCTTCAATCCATCCATCAGCGACAGCAATTGCGTCACGGTGCGAATGTCGGCCTGCGAACCCGTCTCCCCCCGCTTCGGCGCCATCGCGTCGAGCTCGTCGATAAAGATGATCGAGGGCGCGTGATGGCTGGCCTCCGAAAACATGCGGCGCAGGTTCGCTTCGGTTTCGCCCGTATAGGTGCCGATCACATCGGGGCCGTTGATGTAATAAAAGCGCGCGTCGACTTCGTTGGCGACAGCCCGCGCCAGATGGGTTTTGCCGGACCCTGGAGGCCCGTAAAGAATAATGCCGCGCGGCGCGTTGATGCCGAGATGGCGATAAACGTGCGGATGCTTCAGCGGCAATTGCACGAGCTCACGAATGAGCTTGATCTGCGCATTGAGGCCGCCGACGTCCTCGTAGGTAATGTCGAAGGCGCCATCGG
>JANYDZ010000746.1 GCA_025363375.1 Hyphomicrobiales bacterium | reverse complement strand
GCCCAGCCGCCGGGCGCCGCGCCGAGATCGACGATCTTCTGGCCAGGCTTCAACAGGTCGAACCGCTCGTCCATTTCAATGAGCTTGTAAACCGCGCGCGAACGCCATCCATCCCGTTTGGCGGCGGCGACATAGGGATCGTTCAACTGACGCTCCAGCCACAGTTTTGACGAGAGCGTGCGTTTGCCGGCGGATTTCACCTGTACTTTAAGTCCGCGCCCGCCTTCGCGGCCGCCGCTGCCTTTGGCGATGCTCATGGGAAAGTTCTCACGACGCGTTGTTCCAGACGCGGTCCGAGTTCATCATCTGCATGAGGATGCCTTCGCGCAGGCCTCTGTCCGCGATGCGAATGCGCCTTGACGGAAAGGCGCGCCAGATGGCGTCGAAAATGGCGCAGCCCGCCAGCACGAGATCGGCCCGCTCGGTGCCAATGCAGCCATTGGCGACGCGGGCGGCGTAGGTCATGCCGCGCAAACGCGTGATGGCGGCGGCGACGTCGTCCGCCTCCATCCAGATGCCGTCGACACGGCGCCGATCATAGCGGGCGAGGCCGAGGTGAATGCCGGCGATGGTTGTCACTGTGCCGGACGTGCCCAGCAGATGAAAGCGCCCGCAGCGCGCTTCCCGCGCGGCGCTCTCTATGAAGGGACGCAACTGCCAGGTGACATGGGAAACCATGTCTTCGTAGGCTTGCGGACTGACATCCATGCCGCCAAATTTTTCAGCGAGGGTGACGACCCCAAGCTGCAACGACGTCCAGTGCCGCACCCGGCCGCGAATATCGGCGAGCGGCGTTCTCGTCGGCGCAGCCCCGGCGCTGTCGCGCGCCAGCCAGACGACTTCGGACGAACCGCCGCCGATATCGAACAGCACGATGCCCTCGGCCTGGGGATCGGCCAGCGAGGCGCATCCGCCGGCCGCCAGATGCGCTTCCGTCTGCCGGTCGACGATTTCAAGGGTCAGGCCGATTTCATGACGCACCCGCGCGAGAAATTCTTCGCCATTGCCGGCGGAGCGGCAGGCCTCGGTCGCGATCAGCCTTGCGCGGGAGACGCCGCGCGCCTCCATCTTGTCGCGGCAAACATCCAGCGCGCCGAGCGTGCGCTGCATGGCGTTCTCGCTGAGCCTGCCGGTTTGGGACAGGCCCTCGCCAAGCCGCACAATGCGCGAGAAAGCGTCAACGATGCGAAAGCCGTCGCGCGCCGGGCGCGCTACGAGAAGGCGACAATTGTTGGTGCCCAGATCCAGCGCGGCATAGGTCGCCCCGAATGGACGCGCGTAAACAGGCTCGGCTTGCGCCGGCTTGCCTTGTTCGTTTCGTCGTTCAGCCTCAACCGGCGCACCCCCGCCGGTCGCGTCGATGTTCGACACCCTTAAACTCCCGGACCGCTTTCCCCTGGCGAAAAACGCCGAAAGCGGTCGCATTCGCGGCCAGTGTAGCCGTTTTGACCGGGCCCCTACAAGTTGTCCCTTTGGGCGATGCCGCGTCTAACGCGACAGCACAAGGCTCGGCAAAAAGGTCGCGATCTTCGGGAAGGCCGTGAGGATGGCGATGCAAAGCAACATGGGGATCACGAAAATCACCGCGCCTTTGGAGATTTCGCGCATGTTCGTGTCGTGGACGATATTTTTGATCACGAACAGGTTAAACCCCACCGGCGGCGTGATCGCGGCAATTTCCGACTGGATGGTGACGATGACGCCAAACCAGACGGGATCGTAGCCCAGCGCGATGATCGCCTTGATGAAAATCGGGATCACGATGACGATGATGCTGCCGGGGTCCATGAACATGCCCAGCACGAGCAGCACGAGATTGATGATCACCATAATGCCCCAGCCAGGCAGCGGCAGACTGGTCAGCAGGTCCGACATCGCCTGGGGAATGCCAAGTCGCGCCAGAAGGAACGAAGAGAACAGGCCGCCGATGAGCAGAAGCATGAACATGGCGGTGGTGCGGATGGTGCGGTCAAGGCTTTGCATGAGGGCTTTCACCTTCAAGCGGCCAAGCGCCCAGGCGATCACGACGGCGCCGCCCGCGCCCACGGCGCCGGCCTCTGTCGGTGTCGCCGCGCCCGAATAGATCGAGGCAATGACCAGCAGCGCCAGCAACAGCACGGGGATCGTTCCGAGCATCGCTTCGCGCTTGTCTTTGGCGTTGGGCTCGACAAGGATTTTCGGCGCGAGCGCGGGATTGCGCTTGACCAGCAAAACGATGGTCAGCGACAACAGCGCCGCCAGCAAAATGCCCGGCACGACGCCGGCGATGAAGAGATGGCCGATCGAAGTGTCGGTAATGACGCCGTAGATGATCATCGGAATCGACGGCGGGATGAGAATGCCGAGCGTGCCGCCCGCCGCCGTGGAGCCCAGCGCCAGCGAGCGGTCGTAGCCGCGCCGGATCATTTCGGGGATCGCCATGGAGCCGATGGTCGTGGCGGTGACCGGGCTTGAGCCGCAGACGGACCCGAAAATCGCGCAGGCCCAGACCGTGGCGACAGCCAGCGCGCCGGGGATCTTGCGGAACCAGATTTCCGCCGCGCGAAAAAGATTGGCGCCGATTTGCGCCGCCGACAGCACCTCGCCCATCAGAATGAACAGCGGCACCACCACAATGATGAAATTGCTGGTGACGGAAAAACTGATCGTCGCGAGTTGTTCGATGGAGGCGGTCGAGACGAAAATCGCCGTGCCGAAGAAGGCGACCATGGCGAGCGCCACGCCAACGGGCGTGCGCACCGCGAACAGCGCCAGCAAAACGCCGAGGAAAACAAGAAAGCCGTAAAACGCGTTCATGCAGACAACTTCCCGCTAATGGCCGGTCGCGGCGCCGAATTTTTCAACATCTTCAGGCCGCGTCTGCGCGAACCTGACGATGTCGACCAGCGCGGTGAGCAAGAACATGCCCGCGCCGACCGGGCCTATCCAGTAGACGTATTTCAACGGCACGGTGATCATGGTGAAGGACAGTTCATCGTCGCGCACGACGCCCAGAAACGTGCGCGTGACGAAGAACAGCAACACCGCCGCAAACAACAGCGTCAGCGCCTTGCCAATGAGACGCTGCGCTTTGTGCAGGCTCTCGGGTATCAGGGGATCAAACAGATCGACCTCGATGTGAGCCCCGCTTTCGAGCGCCGGCGCCAGCGCCAGAAAAAACACGAAGACAAGCATGAAGATCGTGAGATCAAGCAAGGCGGCGACCGGCCAGTTGAAAACGTAACGGCAGATCACCGCCGCCAGAACCATCAACATGATCGCCAGAACGATCAGCGACGACGCCAGCGCGAAGGCCTTGTTGACCGCCCGCGTAAAACGCTCAAGCGCGCCGATGAAGCCGCCGTTGGCGGCGGCCCCGCTTTGAATTGACATGACTTGCCCCCGCCCGCGCGCCGCTTACTGGTTGGCTATGGTGTCCGAGAACACTTTCCCCGAGGGCCCGACGAGCTTGTCGATCTCGGCCCAGACTGTCGACATGGCCTTCTTGTGCGTGTCGATCTCGGCGCGCTCCGGGAAATAGACATTGGCTCCCGCCTTGGCGAGGTCCTTGGCCGCCTGTTGCTGCATGCCGATCTGTTCGACAGCCCACTCCTTGGCGAGCGACTCGGACATATCGAAAATCTTCTTCTGGTCGGCCGGCGCGACCTTCTTCCACTGGTCGAGATTGACGTAATAGAACGACGAGTTGGCGCCATCGTTCCAGTAGGTCACGTTTGGCGCGACTTCGTAAATCTTGCCGGACAAGGCGAGGTTGGCGAGGAACATGGTGCAATCGACGGTGCCGTTCTGCAGGGCAATGTAGAGTTCGCCGGGATCGATGGCGACCGGCGAGGCGCCGACCGCCGAAAGCTGCAAGCCTTGCAGGCGCCCGGCGGCGCGCACCTTCTTGCCCTTCCAGTCCGCGACCGCTTTCACATGGTCCTTGCGGCAGGCGGTGATGAGGCCCGACGAAGGCAGGCCGAACAGCAGCTCCATGCCCTTTTCTTCCATCAACTTGCGCGAGGGCGGCGTGAGCTTGTCCATCATGGCCTGGCCGGCCTTGGCTTCCGCCGGGATCCAGAAGAACGGTTCCATGTAGGAAAGCTCGCGAACGATGCCCGCCAGAAAGCTGATGCTGGTCGTGCCGCCGCCAACAGATCCGTTGCGCACCGCGGCGACGGTGTCCTTCGCCGGCACCAGCGAGCCGGAATAATGCAGCTTCATTTTCACACGGCCCTCGGTGACCGCGTCGACCTGCTGCGCCCATTTCGTCGTCATCGGCGCGTAATAATCGCGGTCGGAATACCAGACGGCGAAATCGAAGGTTTGCTGAGCTAAGGCCGGCGCCGCGAGCAACGCAAAACCGACCGCGGCTCCCGCCAGCGTCCGCTTCCATTTCTTAGCGATCGAACAGACCATGTCGCCCTCCCCTGTATGCTTCGCAAAACGACTTAGATTTCGAAGATTTTGGAAACGCTAACCTTGAATCGCAGGTTTGGCAATGCGCCTTTTGGCGACATGCGCCTTTTGGCGCCTTTTGGCGCCTGTTGGCGCCTTTTGGCGGCGCAATGGGCCCATCGACGCTGCATGTCGCGCGACGGCGAATGAGGCAAATCAGCGCAAAACGAAAAAAGGACGGGGTTTCCCCCGCCCTTCAAGCTTTTGCCGACCGCGAATATTATCCGCCGTGCGCCAGCACCGCCAGCAGCAGCAACGCCACAATGTTGGTGATCTTGATCGCCGGGTTCACGGCGGGGCCGGCGGTGTCCTTGTAGGGATCGCCGACGGTGTCGCCGGTCACGGAAGCCTTGTGCGCTTCCGAACCCTTCAGGTGCTTGACGCCGTCCTTGTCGACGAAGCCGTCTTCGAAGGACTTTTTAGCGTTGTCCCAGGCGCCGCCGCCCGAGGTCATGGAGATTGCCACGAACAGGCCGTTGACGATCACGCCCAGCAGCAGAGCGCCCAGCGCGGCAAAGGCGGAGGCCTTGGAGCCGGAGATCCAGAGCACGCCGAAGTAACAAACGATCGGCGCAAGCACCGGCAGCAGCGAGGGGATGATCATCTCCTTGATGGCGGCCTTGGTCAGCAGATCGACGGCGCGGGCGTAGTCTGGCCGCTCGGTGCCCAACATGATGCCCGGCTTCTCCTTGAACTGGCGGCGGACTTCCTCCACCACCGAACTGGCGGCGCGGCCCACCGCCGTCATGGCGATGCCGCCGAACAGGTAGGGAATCATGCCGCCGAAAATCAGGCCCGCCACGACATAGGGGTTGGACAGGTCAAAGGAGACCGCGCCCATGCCCTTGAAGTAGGCCGCCCCGCTCTTCGAAAAGGCCTCGATGTCGTTGGTGTAGGCCGCGAACAGCACAAGCGCGCCCAGACCAGCCGAACCAATGGCATAGCCCTTGGTGACGGCCTTGGTGGTGTTGCCGACGGCGTCGAGCGCGTCGGTCGAATGACGCACTTCCTTCGGCAGACCCGCCATTTCCGCGATGCCGCCGGCGTTGTCGGTCACAGGACCGAATGCGTCGAGGGCGACGATCATGCCGGCAAGGCCGAGCATGGTGGTGACCGCGATCGCCGTGCCATAGAGGCCGGCGAGCTGGAACGTCGAGATAATGCCGCCGACGATGACAATCGCGGGAAGCGCCGTCGATTCCAGCGAGATCGCGAGCCCCTGGATCACGTTGGTGCCGTGGCCGGTGACGGATGCCTGCGCGATGGAGACGACCGGGCGTTTGCCGGTGGCGGTGTAATATTCGGTGATGACGACGAGAAGCGCGGTCACCACAAGACCGACAAGGCCGCAGATGAAAAGGTTGGTGCCGGTGATCGTCTGCCCGGCGACCGTGCCGAACTCGCCCCAGCCGACGACCCATTGGGTGGCCGCCCAGAGACCGACAATCGACAGCAGGCCGGTTACGATAAGCCCCTTGTAGAGCGCGCCCATGATCGAGCCGTTGGCGCCCAGTTTGACGAAATAGGTGCCGATGATCGAAGTGACGATGCAGGTGGCGCAGATCGCCAGAGGATACAACATGGAACTGGCAAGCGTCGCCGCGTTGCCGGCGAAGAAGATGGAGCCCAGCACCATGGTGGCGACGACGGTCACCGCATAGGTCTCGAAGAGGTCGGCCGCCATGCCGGCGCAATCGCCGACGTTGTCGCCGACGTTGTCGGCGATGGTCGCGGGGTTGCGCGGGTCGTCTTCGGGGATGCCGGCTTCAACCTTGCCGACGAGATCGGCGCCGACGTCGGCGCCCTTGGTAAAGATGCCGCCGCCGAGACGGGCGAAGATCGAGATCAGCGAGGCGCCGAAGCCGAGCGAGACCAGAGCGTCGATGACCGAGCGATTGTTGGGGGCGAGACCCATCGGTCCCGTCAGCACCCAGTAATAAACCGCGACGCCCAGCAGCGCGAGGCCAGCCACCAGCATGCCCGTTACCGCGCCCGCCTTGAAAGCGATATCGAGGCCGGCGGCCAGCGACTTGGAGGCCGCTTGCGCCGTGCGCACGTTGGCGCGCACCGAGACATGCATGCCGATAAAGCCGGCGAGGCCCGAAAGCACTGCGCCGATCAGGAAGCCGATGGCCTCCTTCGAGCCGAGCAGCCACAGCACAATGAGAAAAATGACCGCGCCGACCATGGCAATTGTGATGTACTGACGCTTGAGGTAGGCCTGCGCTCCTTCAGCCACCGCGCCGGAAATCTCCTGCATGCGCGCCGAGCCGGCGTCCGCCGCCATCAATTGCGAGACTGTCACAGCACCGTAGACGAGGGACAGACATCCCCCAAGTATCACCAGCCAAATTGCACTCATTGATCCCGCGCCCTCTGTTCCCGAAATTTCAAAATTGTGTTTCAAAGAGGAATACCCGGCGGAATCGCTTCCCCGGCCCCAAAGCCGGCCCCTCTTGCCAGAAACACGCGCACGCCGCAATCGCCGGGTCGGCGCTCCGGAAAGCGTAAAAGTTCATTTCCGCGGGCGCCTAAAGCGCGCCGGTCGCCGCAGACCCATGTATTCAATCGATATAACAAAAATTTAATTGTCGTTTTTCTCGCATCCGGATCGTTGTTTGTTCAACGGTAAACCCTTGTTAAATAAAAGCAGGCACATTTCACGGGCAATAATAGTTCCCTCGTGCGAAGCGCGGCCGCATGACCATATTGGACGGACCATTACAAGCATGACAGGGGCTCTTCGCTTGACGCTCGCGGTACTTGTCGTCGTCTCGCACCTCGCGGATGCGCCGGGACTGAGCTATCTTGGCTATTACGCGGTGCGAACGTTTTTCGTTCTTTCGGGATTTGCCATCACCGGGGCGCTGAATGACGTATACGGTTTGGACAAAAGCCGATTTTGGGCCAACCGCTTCCTCCGGCTGATGCCGATTTATCTGATGGTCTGTCTTGGCACAACGCTGGCCATCCGCCTGCTCCCCCTGGAAGCGGCGGCGTTCCTGCCGCGATGGGGTTTCGACCTCACCCTGACCGCCGTCCTGCAAAACCTGATGTTACTGCCTCTGACGCTCGCTCCCCCCGACCTGCGCCTGATCGTGCCCGCCTGGTCCGTCGCCGTTGAAATTGTGATGTACCTGCTGCTTTATCTTGGCATGGGGCGCAGCCAGCGCGGGGCCATATTGTGTCTGGGCGTCGGCGTCGCCTACAATTGCTTTCTGCTGGCCGTCAACGCGCCGTTTGAATCCCGATATTTTTCATTGGGATCGTCGTTGTTTTCATTCTCGTTGGGCGCGCTTGCCCATTTCTGGCTCAAGCGCCACGCGTTTCGCGCCCGCACGGGTCATGTCCTGCTGGCCCTCGGCCTCTGGGGCGGCAACATTGCGGCGGCCGGCTTCAGCACGCCCGAAAACTATCAATTGTATGCCGGATATTATCTGAATGCGGTTCTTGCGGCCCTGGTCGTCAGCTCCCTCTGCTCGTTCAAACTTGGTCCCCTCGCCAGAAAATTCGATTTGATCGCCGGCCATCTGTCCTACCCGGTTTTTCTCTCGCACTGGCTGGCGGCGTTTTGCGTCCATGTTTTCCTCATGCCCGGGACGTCGCGCGGTTGGGTTTTTCTTTTGGCCGCGACGCCCTTTATTTTGGGGTTTTCGGCGGTTCTCGCCTGGTTCCAGCAGCGCCTTGTCGAACCGATGCGCAACGGCATTCGCGCCGCTCCTCCGGCGAACCCGCCGGTCGACGCCTTGCCTTCGGCGCGGATGTCGGCGGGCTGAAATGGCGCCGCGGTTGAAAAGCTGGCGGGACGACGAAAATTTCACTAGAAATTGCCGCGCACACCTTCTGCTGAGGCCGTATGCCGCGTCACCCCGACTATATCCCGCATGGCGTCATTCCCGCCGTCCTGTTGCCTTTCAACGAGGATTTTTCCATCGACGAGACGGGCTTTCGCGCTCATCTGCGCGATGTCGGCGCGACGCAGGGCATATCAGCGCTGACCCTCAACGCGCATTCGACCGAAGTCGCGTCCTGCTCCTTCGACGAACAAAAGCGCGTGCTCGCGCTCGCGCAGGATGAAGTCGGCGCGCGCCTGCCCATCGTCAACGGCGTGTGGGCCGACGGCAGCCTGGAGGCGGCCCGGATCGCCCGCATGGCGGCCGACGGCGGGGCCTCGGCCCTGCTGGTGTTTCCGCCCGCGCCTTTCGCCATGCGGCAATCCCCCGAAATGGCGCTGGCGCATTTCAAACGGATCGGCGACGCCACGGATTTGCCGATCATCGTGTTTCAATATCCGCTGGCGGGCGGCCAGAATTATCCGCGCGACACTCTCCTCAAGATGATCGAACAGGTGCCCGCAATTCGCGCGATCAAGGATTGGTCCGGCGATGCGCCGCGGCACGAGATGCACATTCGCACCCTGCAAAGCCTGCCGCGCCCCGTAAATGTTCTGACCACGCACAGCGCCTGGCTGTTTTCGTCGCTGGTGCTGGGATGCAACGGTTTGCTTTCCGGCAGCGGCAGCGTGATCGCCGATTTGCAGGCGCGGCTTTTCCGCGCGGTGCGGGACAACGATCTCGCGGAAGCCAAACGCCTCAATGACCGGATTTATCCAACGGCGCGCGTGTTCTACGCCGAGCCGTTTTCCGACATGCACAACCGCATGAAAGAAGCGCTGGCGCTGCTGGGCAAGCTGCCCCGCGCCGTGGTGAGGCCGCCGCTCGTGAAACTTGGCGACGCGGAAATC
Organism: Hyphomicrobiales bacterium; assembly: GCA_025363375.1. Classification (GTDB taxonomy): domain Bacteria; phylum Pseudomonadota; class Alphaproteobacteria; order Rhizobiales; family Beijerinckiaceae; genus Terripilifer. The sequence goes on along the minus strand of JANYDZ010000746.1, from coordinate 2,842 downwards.
GCGCGCATCCGCGCCGCTCTGATCGAAGCGGGTCTGCTCGACGCGAAGGGCGCGCGCGCCGCCGCCTGAGCCGCGTTTCAACTTCCATTCGCCAAAGCGCCCGCGCCTTCGCCGGCGACGCGTCCAAACACAGCCGCCGACATCAGTCCCGCGCCGCCCGGATAATTGAAGTAAAACAGGCCGCCCGCCATTTCGCCCGCCGCGAACAAGCCGGGTATGACCGCGCCGTCCGAATTGAGCACGCGCCCGGTGGTGTCAATGCGAACGCCGCCAAAGGTGAAGGTGATCCCGCAGGTGACCGCCCAGGCCTCAAAGGGGGGCTCGGCGATGGCCAGCGCCCAGTTCGATCTGGGCACGGCCAGGCCCGCCGCGCGGCGCCCGTCTTTTCGACCGGGATCGAAGGGGATGTCGTCGCGAATGGCGTTGTTGTACGCGGCGATGGTCGCCAGGCATTTTTCCGTGTCGAGCCCTTCGAGTTTGCCGACAAGCTCCGCCAAAGTCGGCGCCGCGAAATGCGCGGCCTGGCGGATGCGATATTCGCCGTGCAATTGCGCCGCGCCTTTCGCGTCGAAAATCTGCCACGCGATCTGGCCGGGCTGCGCAAGGATGGCGCGGCCGAATTTCGCGTAGGTGAGGGAGCGAATGTCGCCGCCCTCGTCGAAAAAACGATCGCCCCGGGCGTTGACGACGATGCCGGCGGCATAATCGTCGCGCTTGAAGAGCGTGCCGTATGCGAGTTCGTTGACCTCGGGCGCGTTGAAGTCCCAACTTGAGGCGTGGCAGCCCGACCAGTGCCCATAGGGCATGGCGCCGATGTCGAGCGCCATGCGCAGGCCGTCGCCCGTGTTGAAGCGGGAGCCGCGCACGCGCGCCAGATCCCAGGAAGGCCCGAGATAACGCGCGCGCCATTGCGCGTTCGCTTCAAAACCGCCGCACGCCAGCACGACCGCCTTGCCTCGATAGATCGCCTCTTGCCGCGCGCGGCGAGCCGCGACGCCGTGAACGCCTTGCGCGTCTTCGATCAGCCCGAGGGCGCGCGTGTCGTAGTGAACGTCTATGTTTTCGCGCGCGCACGCCGCGAATAGCGCGGCGGACAAGCCGTCGCCCGCGCCGTTGCATTCAACCGCCGAGCCGCCGGAAAATTTGACGCGGCCGTCGGGCAGTTTGAACTGCCATTCATAGAGCGGCAGAAAACGCGCGCCCTGCGTTTTCAACCAGAGCATCGTCTCGCGGCTGCGGTTGACGAGGGTATCCATCATGTCGGGATGCGCGCGATATTCCGTCACGCGGGCGAGATCGTCGAAATATTGCTCAGGCGTGTAGGCGCCAAAATCGGCGCGGGCGCGCTCGGCCTCGCTAATGTCGCCCACGAGCGCCTCGATGTCCTCGACGCCCGCATAGACCGCGCGCATGGCGCCGTTGGAGAAGCGGGTGTTGCCGCCGCGCTCCTCGATTGGCGCGCGTTCGATCACGACGACGGACGCGCCGGACCAACGCGCGGTCAACGCCGCGCAGAGGCCCGCAAGACCGGCGCCGACGACGACGACATCGGCGGTTGTTTCGAGCGGCGCGGTCAAGGCCCCACGCCCATGAGGCGCGCCACATCCTTGATGATTTCGGGCGTGGGGGAGCCATATTGCCTGAACAAGGCGTCGAGTTCCCCGCCCGATTTTGGCGAAAGATCGAGATTGCGTTTTTTCGCTTCCGCGATGAATTGCGGACTGCGCGTCGTCGCCTCAAAAGCGGCGCGCAAAATTTTGACCCTGTCGTCGGGCACGCCTGGCGCGGCGACGAACGCGGTGCCGAACTCGGCGGGCAACGCGACAAAATCCCATTCCGCGCGCTGTTTCTCGTCCTTGATGAGATCGCGCACGCGCGGCACGCCGGGGATCGGCACTTGCGCGAAGTCGAGGCCGGCGATGATTCGCAAGGTTCCGTCGTCGAGCCATTTCTGGTGCAGGCTTGTGAGCGTCGACCAGGCGACGGTCGTCGCGGCAAGTTCGCCTTTTTCGATGGCGAGAATGGTGGGGCCCGTGCCGGTATATCCGGTGATGATCTTGAATTTCGTGCCGAGCATCTCGTTCATCATCATCGGCGAAACGGATGTCGTAGAGACGCGCGACGAGGCGCCGAGCGCGATCTCCTTGAGCTTGAGATCGTCAAGAGTTTTTACGCCGCTCGTGTGCCAGGCCGCGAGCACGCGGCCGAATTCGCTGGCGCGGCCGAGAAAGCGGAATTGCGCGGGATCGAAACGCACGGACTTCGGCTCTGTCCAGGGCGTGACGAAGAAGTTCGGCATGGCGACCGCGAAAGCCGTGCCGTCGCGCGGCGCTGCGTTGGCGAGATAGTTCAGCGAATTGACGCCGCCCGCGCCCGGCATGTGCTCGACCGAGACCGTGGGTTCGCCCGGCACATGACGGCCGAAGAATGTCCCGACCAGTTGCGCATAGGCGGAGAAGCCCGCGCCTGCGTCCGAGCCGACGATGAGACGGATGTTCTTGCGGCGGTAGAAGTCCGAATCGGTCTGGGCGCGCGCGGGCGCGGCGCAGAAAAGCGCGGCTCCGATCATAGCTTTGAACAATAATCCGGACACAATCTGTCCTGCTGTCAAAGAGGCGTCGCTCACCCGGTCCGGCGTGGAGGGCGCGCGTGGCGCGGAGATTGCAAGCAAATGGGGTTGGGGACAAGGTGACTTGAGAAGGAGCGGCAACACATGGGAGATTTGCGCGCCGCGAAGTTTCACGCGACGTTTCAATAGCGTCCCGTTTCCCCGATCGCGCCTTTGCCTCAATCCTCCCCCAACCTGCGCATCAACTGCGGCAAAGGCGTCGCCGTGACGCCT
>JANYDZ010000742.1 GCA_025363375.1 Hyphomicrobiales bacterium | reverse complement strand
CGTCGCCGCCGCCAAACAAAACTTCGCGGCCTTTGTCGAAGCCGGAAAACTGCGCGTGGTCGAGGCGATGGTCAGCGCCGAAAACATCAACGCCCTGTTTGCAGCCAACAATGTCCCCGAGACATTCGAATTCCTGTCGCTCGACGTCGACTTCAACACCTCGCACGTCTGGCGCGCGCTGCGGTTTTCGCCGCGCGTGGCCTGCGTCGAATACAACGCGTCGCTGCCGCCTTCCTCGCCCCTTGAGGTCCCCTACGATCCCGCGCGGCAATGGGATCACACGAATTTTTACGGAGCCAGCCTGAAGACGCTGGAGACGATCGGCGCGGCAAAGGGCGCCCGCCTCGTCGGTTGCGACATCAACGGCGCCAACGCGTTTTTTATCAACGACTCCCTGATCGGAGAGGCTTTTCTGGCGCCTTACGCCGCCGAGTTTCACTACGAGCCGCCGCGTTTTCACCGCGCGCGGATCAGCAACGGGCATCCGCCCGGTCAACAGGCGCGCCGATGGACGCGAGGCGAATAGGGCCGCGGCCGTTCCCGCGCTTCCCCCACAAATTGCCGTTGAACGATGCCGGCCAGCTTTCAATGGCGCGACAAAAATTCACGAATTATTGTGCATTCGCCTGCAATTGTCGCGTTCGCCGGACGCAAAGTGGGGGTGTGCGTTGGCGCACGGCGCCGCGCGCGCGGTTTGGCACATAAGTCTTCAGGCAACCCGCCGGGATTGTCGGCCTTGTTGACGCTTGAAAAATAATCTACGTGTCACCCGGTAATCGCGATCTTTACTTCGCGGTTCACGATGGCGCCTTCCAGAAGTCACGACGCGGCGGAAATGGATTTCCCAGTCTGAAAAGAGGCTGACATGGCGACGATCACATATTCATTTCTGCGCAACAACGTCATATCTTTCGACTTTCTCAACAATGTGCCTATCGCCCCCGACGTGGTGACGCTCGCCAATGGCAATGTGTTCTTCGCCTATGGCGGGGATATTGCCTTCAACGGCTTCGCCTCCCAGGATATCGAATACTACAGAACCGGCTCGACATTGCCCGGTCGGCCTTCGCAAGGCCAGCTCAATCTGACCACGACGAACAATCAATGGGATGTGTCGCTGGCGCGGCTATCGACGGGTCAGGTGGTGGCCGCCTATTCAAGCAACGACGCCAACCCCACTGTCACGCGCGTCCGGTTTCACATCCTGAACGCCAACGGGACCATCGCCGACACGATCGACCATTTCGCCATAGGCGGCCCCAGCCTGGACGATTCGGCGCCGTCGGTGGCGGCGCGCCAGACCGGCGGCCAGTTCATCATCGCCATGACGGTTAACCTTGGCCATGGATATGTGGCCTACTTCGATTCCTCCGGCGTCTCTCAAGGCGCTGTGAATTCCACAACGCTTGGCGTGGGCAATGGCCTGTCGTCATCGGATCACATCTTAAATCTTTCCGCCTCCGGGCTGGCAAACGGCAATTATGTCGTCGCCTACGAATACGACGATTCCAGCGGCACTCAGGGTGTCGCGTTTCAGCGCCTCAACGGGGCTTCGGCCACGCTCGTCGACGCTGCGCCCGTCATCATCGACGCCTTTGGCGTCAACAACGACATCCACGTCGCCGGCTTGCCGGACGGCGGCTTTGTCGTCGTCTACACCGACACCGGCTGGGACAATTCCAGCGGCCAGGACATCACCGCTCGCGTCTACAACGCCGACGGTTCGGCGCGCAGCACCTATCTGCGCGTCAATTCCACAAGCCTGTTCCTTAACGACGCGGCCAATACATCGGGCAACCAGAGCGAGCCCGATGTGACCGTCTTTGCCAATGGCGACTTCGCCGTTTCCTGGACGACCGGCGGCGCCAGCTTCGACGTCATGACCCGCCTGTTCAATGCGCAAGGCGCCGCTTTGACCGGAATCAACGCGCTCGCGACAACCGTCCGCAATGAAACCCAGTCCACTCTCGCCGCGACCTCCGGCGGCAATTTCGTCGCGGCTTGGCGGGATTCCGACGCGACGAACATTGGCGCCGTCGCGGCTTCCTACACGCGCAATACATTTGGCGACGCCACCAATGAAAACCTTGTTGGCGATGACTTCACCGACAACATGCAGGGGCTCGGCGGCGATGATTTTCTCTCCGGCGACGCGCTGAGCGTGGCGGGCCTGACCTTCGGCTCGGGCGCCGTTGCGCGGCTCGCCAACACCAACAACGGCAGCCTTGCCTAGGCGATGGACCTGTCGAACAACTGGACCCTGGCCGCCAACGCCAACATTGGCGCGGCGACGGCGATCCCGCATGTGTCGGTGACTTCGAACGCAGGCGACGTTCTGAGCATCACGCATTTCTACAAGGTCAGCGTCGCCGCGGGACAGACGATGATTTTCGACTTCGATGGTCCCTCCAATCTTGTCGTCGACGACGCCATGCAATTGTTCGACCCCAATGGGGCGGTCGTGGCGCGGGACAGTTTCAGTTCCGTGTCGGTGGGCGGTCTTGGCTCGCTTTTCCACGTCGATCCATTTCTTGTCTACACCGCGACGGCAAGCGGCGCCTACACGATCCAGCTTGGGCAAGCGGGCGGCGACGTTCTCGACTCCACTCTGTCTCTCGCGGCCTTCTCCAGCGCCCAGAGCTACACGCTGAATTTATCGCTTCTCAATCCCGTTGGCGCCAGCGCCGACAGTCTCGACGGAGGCGCCGGATTTGACACGCTGGCGGGCGGCGCGGGGGACGACACGCTGGTCGGCGGCGCCGGGGCGGACGTTCTGATCGGCGGCGATGGCGACGATGTCTTTGCATTCGGCGCAGGCGATTATACCGTCGATGAAATCATCGACGGCGGCGCGGGAACCGACCGGCTGCTGGTCCAGTCTTCGACGAATTTCGCGCTCGGCATCCAATACCAGACGCCCATGTCCATCGAGGAAATTTACCTCGCCGGCGCCTCAACCGCGACATTCTTCGCCAACCAGTTCAACCCGGCGGGCATAAGCCTCTCCGCGCGTTTCCTCAGCGACGGCGGCGGCGTTGCGAACACCGCGACGATCTCCATGGGCAATGCGACGAATTTCAACGCGGCGGGCTTCCAGTTCGTCAGTTGGGACCCCGGCGACTTTCTGATCATCAATGGTCAGGCCCTGGCCCAATCCATCACCGGTTCCTCACAGCACGATTCTATCACCGGCGGCGCGGGCGACGACACGATAGATGGCGGCGGCGGCGCCGATACAATGGCGGGCGGCAATGGAAACGACCAGTATTTTATCGACGATCTCGGCGATGTCGTGATTGAAAGCGCCGGCTTGGGCACCGGCGTCGACACCGAATGGGTCACGGTCGACGGCGCGGTTCTATACGCCAATGTGGAGACGGGCCAGCTGATCGGCGCCGCCAGTCAGCTGTTCGGCAACAACGGCGGCAACGACGTGCTCGTCGCCAATCAATCGCTGGCTTCCGTCCTTGATGGACAGGCCGGCGACGACACGCTTTGGGGCTCGTCTTTCGCCGACATTCTCAACGGCAATGCCGGCGACGATATCCTGCGCTCGCAGGGCGGCGCCGACACGATGTATGGCGGCGTGGGCAGCGACCAGTTCGTCGTGCTGGATGTCAACGCGATCATCATTGAAAACGCCGGCGACGCGGGCACGGACACCGCATGGGTCGGCGTCAACAATTACCACGTTGGACTAAACGTCGAAATTATTCGTCTCGCGGCCGTCGGATCTGTCAGCGTGTTCGGCAGCGCCACCAGCGAAGATATCGTCGCCAATCAGGGCGCTTCTTCAACGCTGAATGGCGGCGGCGGCAACGACACGTTCTGGGGTTCCACTTTCGCCGACAGCATGGTCGGCGGCGCCAACGACGACATTTTCCGCAGCCAGGGCGGCGCCGACACAATGACCGGCGGCGCGGGCAACGATTCCCACGTGATTTTTGATCCGGGCGCGGTGATAGTCGAGGCGGCGGGCGCCGGCGGCGGCTCCGACACCGCGTGGATTTCGACCAACGCGGGCGTCAACTATATCGTGGGAGCGAACGTCGAACGCATCAATCTCGCGGGCGTCGCCAATGTTGTCACCGGCAACAATCAGGGGGACGTGATCGTCGGCAATCCCACGATCGGGTGCACGCTCAACGGCGGCGCAGGCGCGGACACGATCTTCGGCTCGACCTTCGTCGATATTTTCAAGGGCGGCGCCGGCGACGATATCTTCTATTCGCAGGGCGGCGCGGACCGCTACATCTACGATGTCGCGGGCTCGGGCTTTGACCAGATCTCCGGCTGGACCGCCGGCTCGAAGATCGATTTTACCGGACGCGGCTTTTCGATGGCGTCGCTATCCTTCGCCACCGCCAACGGCAATACGCAGGTGACCTTCGGCGGCGACCGCACATTGGTCTATGGTGTCGCCGGTCTGGTGGCGGCGGATTTTATTTTCTGAGGCGAGACTCGCTGAGCATGTGGCATCGGAAAACTTAACCTGAGCGGCATGAGCCAGGCGGCGAAAAGCCTCCGCCCGGTGATCGACTGCGCGCCCAAGTCGAGGGCACCCCTCCGCTTCGTCGCGCTGGACAATGACGGGCGACGATGGCGCGCGCGGCGCGCGCTGAAAATTCAGTGCAGGGATTCATGCGGGCGGTCGCGCGTGATTTGCGCCGATCGCGTGAAAGGATCTCACGCGCCGATCACACAGGCCGCAACCGCTCCGGCACTGCCGCATCTACAATCCTGAGCTGAACCCGCTCGCCTCCACCCCAACGGTCAATTGACAGATTTCCCGCCAGATGCAGCGCCTCCCCCTTCGCTTTCAGCAGCGTCTGGCCAAGCGGACTGTCGAGCGCGCGGAAGGCGATGGCGCTGACGATGGCGCCGTCGCCCGCCCGGGCTCTGACCCGAATGTGGCCGGCGCCAACGGGCGCGACATCGACCAGCCGGTGGGCCGGGAAGGCAAAGACAGGCTCGGGATTTCCCTGCCCGAAAGGACCCGCCAGTTCAAAGCTCTGGACCATTTTGGCATTGGCGCCGGCGGCGGTGAGTGCCCCGTCGATAAACAGGGCGTCGTCGGCCCGCGCGCGCTCGACAGGCTCTGCAAGTATTTTTTCAAGAAACGCCCGGAAGTCGCCAAGGCGCGCTTTTTCGATGGTAATGCCCGCCGCCATGGCATGTCCGCCGCCTTTGACCAGCAACCCTGCTTCGACCGCCGAACGCACGGCGCGACCGAGATCGACGCCAGCGATGGAACGACCTGAACCAGCGCCAGTTTTATTATTAAAAGCAATGGCAAATGCAGGTCTATTAAAGCGTTCTTTTAGCCTTGAGGCGACCAGTCCCACCACGCCTGGATGCCACCCGTCGCGTGCGGTGACGACCACTGCCCCCTGTTCGGAGAGGCCCAGACTGGCAAGCGCCTCGGCTTGCGCCTCCTCGGCGGCGCCGGCCTCGATCGCCTGCCGCTCGCGGTTGAGGCGGTCGAGTTCCGTCGCGATTTTCACCGCCTCGACATCGTCCTGAAGCAGCAGGAGTTTGGCCCCCATGGCGGCGTCGCCTATGCGGCCGCCCGCATTGATGCGGGGACCGATGAGGAAGCCAAGATGAAAGGTCGAGGGTGGTCCATGAGCGCCCGCGCAATCGAACAGGGCTTTCAGGCCCGGCCGGCCCCGCGCCCGCATGACCTCCAGCCCGCGCGCCACAAAGGCGCGGTTGAGGCCCTTCAGCGGCACCACATCGGCGACCGTCGCCAGCGCCACGAGGTCGAGGCTGGCCATGAGATCAGGGATATTTCCGCGGTTCGCAAAAAATCCGCGTTCGCGCAACTTTCGGTTGAGCGCGACAAGGGTCATGAAAACCACCCCCGCCGCGCAGAGATGGCCGAGGCCGGAGAGGTCATCCTGTCGGTTAGGGTTCACCAATGCAAGTGCCCGCGGCAGTTCCTCGGGCGCCTGATGGTGGTCGAGAACCACAGTGTCCATGCCTGATTTTGCTGCTACATCAATAGGCTCGAACGAAACCGTGCCGCAATCAACGGTCACCAGCAGGCTCGCGCCCTGCCCCGCCAGAGCCTTGATCGCCTCAACATTGGGGCCGTAGCCCTCGAAGATGCGGTCGGGAATATGAATGATAAATTGCGCGCCACAAGCCGCCAGATACCCCGCCAGAAGCGCCGAAGAACAAGCGCCGTCAACGTCATAATCCCCAAAAATTGCAATGGTTTGGCGAGATATGATGGCATGCGCCAGGCGCTCTGTTGCAGCCTCCATATCCCGCAAAGTATTCGGGTCCGGCATCAGCGCACGGACGGTCGGCGCCAGAAAAGCCTCCGCCCCCTCCGGAGTCACACCCCGGCCCGCCAGAACCCGCGCAAGAATGTCGGAATGGCCCCAAAGCTGCGCCAGCGCTTCCGCCCGGCCCTGAGCCTCCAGGTCCAGCCGGTCGCGCCAAGGCCGCCCGAGCACGGATTTTTCCACGTTGAGAAAGAGGCGACGGGCTGCGGCCATGCCGGGTGCCGCTCCAAAAAGCTCAATCCAGCTTGAATTTGCTCATTTCGCGATGTTCAGCCTGGATTTTCCGCACCGTGCCGGTGACCGAGCGGTAGATCACCGTCTCCGTCTCGACAATTTCCTTGCCGAAACGCACGCCCTTGAGCAGGGCGCCATCGGTAACACCCGTCGCGCATACGATGACATCGCCGGAGGCCAACTCCTTCATGTCGTATTTTTTGTTGGGGTCCTTGATGCCCATTTTCAGCGCGCGTTCGCGCTTGGCCTCGCTGTCGAGGATCAGCCGTCCCTGCATTTGCCCGCCGACGCAGCGCAAGGCTCCCGCAGCCAGCACGCCCTCGGGCGCTCCTCCCGTGCCAATATACATATCGACGCCGGTCTGCGCCTGCTGGGCCGTGAAAATCACGCCGGCGACATCGCCATCGGTGATAAACATGACGGAGGCCCCGGCCTTGCGCACGCCCTCGATAATCGCGGCATGGCGGGGACGGTCGAGAATCAGCACGGTGATGTCGCCGGGCTTGACGCCCTTGGCCTTGGCCAGCGCGCGCACATTCTCTTCCGGGCTCATGTCGAGATCGACGACACCCGGAGCATAGCCTGGGCCGATGGCGATCTTGTCCATGTAAACGTCGGGCGCATTGAGCAGGGAGCCGGACTTCGCCATCGCCATGACGGCGATGGAGCCCGGCATGTTCTTGGCGCAAAGGGTCGTGCCCTCAAGGGGATCAACGGCGATATCGACCGAAAGACCGCCCGCGCCCACCTTTTCGCCTATGAAAAGCATGGGCGCTTCATCGCGTTCGCCTTCGCCGATGACGACGGTGCCCGTTATCGGCAAGCGGTTAAGTTCCCGGCGCATGGCGTCGACGGCGGCCTGATCGGCGGCTTTCTCATCGCCGCGCCCGCGCAGACGGGCGGCGGCGACAGCGGCGCGCTCGGTTACGCGCACGAGCTCCATGGTGAGGATGCGTTCGATGATTTTTTCTTCCTGGATGATCAGATCGGTCATAAATGCGTTTCCTCTGGCCGGCGGCCGTTAAAAATATCCGCGCGAACTAGTCCCGTTCGATTCGGATCACCTGCGGGCGCTCCGCGATATAGCCGTCCTTGACGACGGCTTCCAGAGCTTCCCGGATCGTTGTTTCCGAAGTGGCGTAGGTAATCAGGATAACCGGGACGGGAGCGCCGGTCGAGACCCCGCGCCCGCCCCTGCCCTTTTGCATGATGCTTTCAAGCGAAATCTGCCGCTCGGCCATGCGGGTGGCGATGGCCGCCGCCGCGCCGGGGCGGTCATGCACGCAGAGGCGAATGTAATAGCCGCCCTCGTGGCGTTGCATGGGCAAGCGCGCGACATGTCCAAGCAAAGCCACCGGCAAGCCGAAAGGCGCGGATCGAATGCCGCGCGCTATGTCGGCGATATCCGCGACAACGGCGGAGGCGGTCGCCTCCCCGCCGGCTCCTGGGCCGACGAGGGTAAGCTCCTTCACCGCGTCGGCGTCGATTGTGACAGCGTTGGTGACGCCCATGACCTGAGCGATGGCGGAAGACTTCGCGACCATGGTGGGATGCACGCGCTGCTCGATGCCATGTTCGCTGCGTTCGGCGACGCCGAGAAGTTTGATTCGATAGCCCAACTCATCGGCGGCCTCGAGATCCGCCAGCGAGATCGACTGAATGCCCTCGACATGAATGGCCTCCGCGTCGACCGCCGCGCCAAAAGCGAGCGAGGTCAGGATGGCGAGCTTATGAGCGGAGTCAAACCCGCCGATGTCGAAAGTGGGGTCGGCTTCCGCATAGCCCAGCCGCTGCGCCTCGCGCAGGCATTGTTCAAAAGAGAGCTTTTCCAACTCCATGCGCGAGAGAATGTAATTGCAGGTGCCGTTGAGAATGCCGTAGACGCGACGGATTTCATTGCCGGCGAGGCCCTCGCGCAGCGTCTTCACAATGGGAATGCCGCCGGCGACAGAGGCTTCGAAGGCCAGCGCGACCTTCTGCTTTTCAGCCAGCGTGGCCAACGACATGCCGTGTTTGGCGAGCAAGGCCTTGTTGGCGGTCACAACCGACTTGCCGGCGCCGAGCGCCGCCTCGACGGATGCGCGCGCCGGGCCTTCATCGCCGCCCATCAACTCTACAAAAAGGTCGATATCGGCCGATTGAGCCATCGCCACGGGATCGTCGAACCATTGGAAGCCCGCGATATCGACGCCGCGCTCACGCCCGCGTTCGCGAGCCGACACGGCGGCGATTGCGATGGCCCGGCCCGTACGGCTTGCCAAAGCGGTGCTCTGGCGCTCCAGCAATTTGATGACGGATGCGCCGACAGTGCCAAGACCGGCCAGACCGACGCGCAGGGGATTGGACATGGTTGTATTTTGCCGCGAACACTCAGGAATGCGCCGCAGAGCAGGCGCGTTGGCGCTTGTGCCTGATTTGACCGGGGGGATCAAGGAAAGGAACAAGTCAGCGCCCCCTCACCTCATCCCCGCCATTCCCGCCGTCGCATAGACCCGCGCGTTCTCTCCCGAGGCGAGAAACGTCAGCAGGTCCCTGCCCGCTTGCGCCTCCTTCGAACGCGCCAGAACGAAACCGCTGAACACCGCGCCGGGATCGAGCGCGGCGGGAACTCCGCCGAGCAAATCGATTCCCGGTTCGGGCATGATTTCGCTGATGAAGGCGACGCCAAGATCGGCCTCTTCGCGCGGCAGCGCGACCATAGCCGCGGGGCCGCCGCGCACGCGGCGCAATTTCGGCGCGAGGTCGGCGGCGATGCCCAACCTGTCGATGACGCGCTCAAAGATCGCGCCCGCTGTCGAACCGCCAGCGTCGGGATAGACGATACGCGGACTCGCGAGCAATGCGCGCTTCAAAGCTTCCAGCTTGGAGACATCGGGTTTTGGATCGCGGGAACGCACGGCAAAACCA
>JANYDZ010000717.1 GCA_025363375.1 Hyphomicrobiales bacterium | reverse complement strand
GCGCAGTCGTCCATCGGTATTGCGGAGCCACTCGTCCTCAATCCGCGCCAACCCTCTCGCCGAATGGTTTCCTGCAATGCTATTTGAAGCGGCGGATTTCTTTACCGCGCCGAACCGGCGCCGTCATCATGATCGGCAAGATCAGCCAATACAGGAGGCGAACATGCCAAAATCCATCGTCAATATCGACGACCTCAAATTCGAACCCTGGGGCAAAGGCGCCGAGCGCCCCGGCGCCGGCGTCGCGCCGGAGCCATTTGCCGCCGGCATTGCGCAGGTCGGCGCGGCCATTGGCGCGCGCAAGCTCGGGTACAACATAACGGTGGCCCCGCCGGGCAAGCGCGCTTTTCCACTCCACAATCACAGAGTGAACGAGGAAATGTTCTTCATTCTCGAGGGCGAGGGCGAGGTGCGCATCGGCGCCGAGCGCTTCGCTGTCCGCAAGGGCGATTTCATCGCCTGTCCGCCCGGCGGACCCGAGACCGCCCACCAGATCATCAATACATCCGCCGCGCAGGACCTGCGCTATCTGGCAGTCAGCACCAAAATGTCGCCGGAAATTGCGGAATATCCCGACTCCCGGAAGTTTGGCGTCTATGCGGATCTCGGCGACGACGCCCAGGGCAAAGCGCAAATCATGCGGCACATCGGCAGGACCGGGGACGCGCGCGCCTATTGGGAAGGCGAACAGGGTTAACGATTGTGTTCGCCCCGTTAGGGCTAATGGGCGACATTCGTGGTTGCGGACGCGCGACAATGGTAGGGAAACGCGCCGGTCTGAATGATCCGCCGGCGATCCAGAGCAGTTCGAGTTCGCCATGCGGAAGACCCACGCGGCAACACTTCCCGGCCGCCGCCGCGCGCTTGCCATGATGGCGGGCGCGAGCGTGGGCCTGGGCATGGCAGGCTGGGGATTGTCGGCGACGAACGACGCGCAGTCCGCTCCGCAAGAGCCTCTCGGGGAACTGGCCGCGCGCGCTGGCCTGCAATTTGGCGCCTCGATTGCGGGCGAAGCCCTGAGCGACGCGGGTTACCGCCGTCTTTATCTCGAACACGCCCGCATCCTGACCAGCGATCTCGCGCTCAAGTTCGCCATCCTGCGGCCCGACCGCGGCGCGCCGCGTTATGAGGACGCCGATGCGCTCGTCGCCTTCGCCGCGGCCAACAAAATGCCGTTTCGCGGCCATTGCCTGATCTGGAACGAAAGCAATCCAGACTGGATCAAATCGCTCGGCAAGGCGGAAATGGCCGATTTGCTCGACCGGCATGTCGATGCGACAGTCCGGCGCTACAAGGGCCGCGTTCATTCATGGGATGTGGTCAACGAGCCGTTTTGGCCGGACCATGGCGCGCCCGGCGGCTACCGCAACGGGCCCTGGCACAACGCGCTGGGACCAGGCTACATCGCCCGCGCCCTGCGGATCGCCGCCGCCGCCGACCCCTCGGCGAAACTGGTTGTCAACGAAGCCTTCACGGAACGCGGCGACGCTCTGGGCCTGGCGGCGCGCGCCGGCATGCTGCGTCTGATCGACGATCTGCGCAAACAGGACGTTCCCCTGCACGCAATCGGCCTTGAGGCGCATCTGCAACCGCAATTCAAGAGCGACGACGACGGTTTTGTGCGGTTTCTGAAGGAAATCGCCGGGCGCGGACTCGACATCTATCTCACCGAACTCGACATCGACGACGCCAGCCTGCCACGTGACATCGGCCTGCGCGACAAGGTGGCCGCCGCCCGGGTTGGCGCGTTTCTGCAACGCGCGCTCTCGGTCCCGGCGGTCAAGGTGCTCGAATGCTGGCAATTGTCGGATCGCTACAGCTGGTACGCCGACCCTTCCATGCTGCGCGCGCGCGCCGCCGGAGACCTGCCGCGCCCCCTGCCCTTCGACCGGTATTTCACCCGCAAGCCCATGTACGATGCGATCGCCAATGCGTTGCGCGCCCGTTCACCCGCGTGAGCGCGACGCAACTCCATTCAGCCATCGCCGCGCCCCTGGCGCGCCGCTCCGCCGCATTGGCGCCGGCGCGGATCGGGCGGCTGCAAATGCTGCGCGCCCTGGCGGCCGCGATGGTCGTGGTTTTCCACGTCATGACCAATTACCTGCCGGCGGACGCCGCGCTGTTGCGCCATGGGCTTTACAATCTCCTGTCCGGGGGCGTCGAAATCTTTTTCGTGATTTCCGGCTTCATCATTCGCACGACGTCGTGGAATTCCCACGGTCCGTCGGGCGCGCTTATTTTCCTTAAAAAGCGCTTTGTGCGGTTGGCGCCCTATTACTGGCTTATCACGGGCTTCATCGTCGGGCTAAGCCTCACAGCGCCCGACGCTTTCGGCCATTACCAATTTGAATGGCGCAACGCGGCCGCGTCCGCCTTTTTCATTCCCTGGCCGCGCATCGATGGAACGATTTTCCCGCCGCTCGCGCCGGGATGG
>JANYDZ010000703.1 GCA_025363375.1 Hyphomicrobiales bacterium | reverse complement strand
CATCTGGGGCGCTTCGTGCCGGGCGGCCCCAACGTCGTCGTCAACAACATGCCCGGCGGCGGCGGCATCGCCGCGGCGAATTTTCTTTACAATGTCGCGGCAAAAAACGGGCTTGTGCTCGGCGCCTTCAGCAACGCCATGCTGACGCAGCCCCTGTTCGGCGCCGACAGCGTCAAGTTCGATTCGACGCGGTTTGGCTGGCTTGGCAGCACCAGTCGTGAAAACGGGCTTTGTATCGCTTCGGCCGCCGCCGGCGTGCGCGCGTGGGACGACCTCAAGGGGAAACGTCTGGTTGTCGGCACCGCCGCGCCGGGCACGACGACGCACCTTTATCCGACGCTGCTCAAAATCATGTTCGGCGTCGATCTGCAATTCGTCACGGGCTACGCCGACGGGAGTCAGGTTGTGCTGGCGTTGGAGCGCGGCGAGATAGACCTTCTCTGCCAGACCTGGTCGAGCCTGAAGATCGCGCATCCCGATTGGCTGGAGAAGGGATTCGTGCGGCCGCTGATATTTTTCGGCCTTGGCGCCGACGCCGAACTCCGGGGATTGACCTCCGTCATGGACATCGCGCGCGACGACGAGCAGCGGCGGATTCTCGAAATTGTTCTCGCGCCGACCGCGGCGGGGCGTCCGTTCGCCGCGCCGCCGGGCATTCCCGCCGAGCGGCTCGCCGCGTTGCGCGCGGCGTTTTCCGCGGCCGCGCGCGACGCGGCCTTTCTGGAGGACGCGCGCAAGACGCGGGTTGACATAGCGCCTCTTGACGGCGCCGCCACGGACGCGCTGTTGCGCGATATTTTCGCGTCGCCGCCGGCGTTGCTCGAGAAGATGCGCGGTATTTTAGCGGCGCGTTGAGGCGCGCGCGGCTGTTGAAGCGCGCGGCTTGGCAGGAGGACCACGCCCGGTTAGACAGGTCGAAGGCGAAGCCCGGAGCGGCAAACGCCCGTTGTTCCGCTGGAATGCAAATGTCCCTCGTCATCGCGCTCGACATAGGCGGCACATTTACCGATCTCATTGCGTTTGATTTCGCGACGGGCGCGATCCATCAAGCCAAAAGCTCGACAACGCCTTACGATCTTTCAGTCGGCATTCGCGAGACGTTGCGCAAGAGCGGCCTCAAGGTCGACGCCGCCGATCAGTTCATTCACGGCTCCACGGTGGCCATCAACACCGCCATTGAGCGCACAGGCGCGCGCACCGCGCTCATCGTCACGCGGGGAACGCGCGATGTCTACGCCATCGGGCGCGGCAATCGTCCCGAGGCCTACAATTTTTTATTTCGCCGTCCGGAACCCTATGTGGCGCGGCGCGACACGTTCGAGATTGTCGAGCGGTTGAACGCGGCGGGCGCGATTGTCGTCCCGCTCGACATGGGCGGCGTTGAAGAAACCGCGCGGCGCGTCGTCGGCGCAAACGTCGAGGCGGCCGCCGTGTGTTTCATTCATTCCTGGGCGAACCCGGAGCACGAGGCGCGCGCGGGCGAGATTATTCGCAAGGCCGCGCCCGAAGTCTATTGCACGTTGAGCCATGAAATTCTGCGCGAGTATCGCGAATACGAGCGCATGTCGACAAGCGTTTTGAACGCTTACGTCGGACCGCGCGTCAGCAAGTATCTAGGCGACCTCGAAACGCTGCTGGCGGAGCAGGGGTTCGCCGGGCGCCTTCTCATCATGCAGTCGAACGGCGGCAGCATGTCGCTGGAGACGGCGCGGCGCGCGCCTGTCGCGACTATGGAGTCGGGACCGGTGGGCGGCGTCATCGCGGCGGCGGAAGCCGCGCGGGGGCTCGGGCGCGCCGATTGCGTGGCGTTCGACATGGGCGGCACGACGGCGAAGGTTTCGTTGGTGCGCGGCAATAAACCCGACATTGCGCAGGGCTATTTTATCGGCGGCAAGGCGCAGGGGCATCCCGTGATGCTGCCCGTCGTGGATATCGTGGAGGTCGGCGCGGGCGGCGGCAGCATCGCGTGGATTGACGAAGTCGGCGGTCTCAAGGTGGGACCGCGCAGCGCGGGCGGGCATCCCGGCCCCGTGTGTTACGGGCAGGGCGGCGCGGAGCCGACCGTGACGGACGCGAATGTCGTGCTGGGACGGCTTGGCGCGGATCGATTTCTCGGCGGCGAAATGCGGCTGGATGTTGAAGCCGCGCGAGAGGCCATCGCGACGAAGATCGCGGCGCCGATGCGGCTCACGATTGAGGAGGCGGCGCTCGGCATCATCCATATCGCCGTCGCGGAAATGTCGGTCGCGGTGCGCTCGGTTTCGGTCGGCCGTGGCTACGATCCCCGGGATTTCGCGATGGTGTCGTTCGGCGGCGCGGGGCCTTTGCACGCCTGCGCCATCGCGCGCGAATTGCATTTGCCGACGGTCGTTGTTCCGCGCGCTCCCGGGCATTTTTCCGCGCT
>JANYDZ010000702.1 GCA_025363375.1 Hyphomicrobiales bacterium | reverse complement strand
TTCCGACGCCAACAAGTCCTCGGGCATCACCTGGGACGAAGCCAATCTGCGCGCCTATCTCAAGAACCCGCGCGAGAAGGTTCCCGGCACCAAGATGATTTTCCCCGGCATTACCCGCGAAGCGCAGATGGACAACATCGTCGCCTTCCTGAAGCAGTTGAAAGCCAATGGCGACGGCGCCGAGTGAGCCTGTCTGGTTGAATTCGTTCCGGCACGGCGGCGCGCAAGCGCCGCTTTGTCGTTTACGGGGTCGAATGTCCCGAAAGGGCTGATTCCGGCGCGCATGATTGGCCGCGCTGCGGCGGGCGTGGGCCCGCCCTCCCAAACCCGGCTGAAAAGCCCTATGGCTTTTAAACCGTCCAGAACGGTCGTACGCGGACAATATTCTTTTGACGTAGGGGGATTGCCGACTTGTTTCCGATGCGTCTCAGAGACCTTCCTGGGGCAGGGAAGGGCCATTCTGGTATCTGTCCACCCAAATCCATGGCCCTTGGCCGTCCCAATCGATTTTCAGCTCCCTTCCGGTCAGCTCCCTTCCGGGGTGAGTTCGCGCCTCTTGCCACGCGGTCGATATTCCCGTTGAAAGGTCCGGTCCATTCTTTCGAAATTCAGTTTCAGCGCCAGTCCTGCCGCGCGCGAAGGAGTCTCCCATGAAAGCCGCAACCGTCGTCACCCCGGGCATTGTCGAAATCCGCGACGTACCCATGCCCGAGCCGGGACCCGACGAAGTCCTCATCAAGGTGAAAGCCGCCGGCCTTAACCGGGCCGATCTATTGGTCGCGATGGGTCACTTTCACGGCGGACGCGGTGGCCCAGGCGCCATTCCGGGCATCGAATGCGCGGGCGAAGTCGTGCGCGCCGGCGCCAATGTCACCGGTTTCAACCAGGGCGACCGCATCATGTGCTCCGCCGCCAATGGCTTCGCCGAATATGTCGTTGCCAATGTCGCGCGCGCTTCGCTGTTGCCCGCCAGGCTCGACTGGCTGCAGGCCGCGACCATGCCGACGGCGCTGCAGACCATGCACAACGCCATTGTCACGGCGGGCGAACTCAAAGCGGGCGAAAGCGTGATGATTCAGGGAGCAAGCTCCGGCGTTGGCCTGCTCGGCATGCAGATCGCGAAGTTCAAAGGCGCCGGGTTCGTCATTGGCACGTCCACCAACGCCGAGCGGCGCGCAAAACTCAAGCAATATGGCGCCGACCTCGCGCTCGACACGAGCGATCCCAAATGGCCGGAAATCGCCAAAGAAGCGACCGGCGGCAAGGGCGTCGATCTCGCCATCGACATGGTCTCGGGCGGCGTCATCGACGGCAACATGCAGGCGGCGGCGCTGCTGGGCCGCATTGTCAACGTCGGCCGTCTCGGGGGCATGGCGGGAGCGTTCAATTATGATCTGCACGCGCTGAAGCGCCTCAAGTACATCGGCGTCACATTCCGCACCCGCACGCTCGCGGAAGTCGCGGAGATCGTGCGCCTGATGCGCGCCGACCTCTGGGACGCCGTGGAGAGCGGCAAGCTCGCGCTGCCGATTTCACGCACGTTTCCGCTGGACGAGGCTGCCGAGGCGCTGGCGCACATGAAAGCCAACCTGCATTTCGGCAAGCTCGCGCTTGTGATGTAAGGCGGCGCGGCTTTCGGGTGTTGAGCGGCGGTCGCGCCTCCCCTTCCCGCCGCCGGCGTCCTGCACTATTGTGCGCCAAACCACGCAATCTCGGGAGCTCCCATGGACGACGCATCGAAATCCGCGGCCCCTTCAATCGCCACCCCCATGGGCGTCTATGTGGATGTCGACAACATGGAGTGGACGCCCTCGCGCGTGCCCGGCTCCATGCAGAAGACGCTCTTTTCCGATCCGGCGACGGGACGCTCGACGGTCATGTTCAAAATGGCGCCGGGCGGCGTGATCCCGTTTCACGAGCATCCGGAGCTTGAACAGACATTTGTGCTCGAGGGCTCGCTTGAGGACGATCAGGGCAAATGCACCGCCGGCAATTTCGTCTGGCGCCCCGCCGGCAGCCGGCACACCGCTCGCTGCCCCAACGGGGCAACCTTCATCGTCTTCTTCATGAAGCCGCCGGTGCGTCTGCCCGCGCCATGACAGGTTAGCCGAACACGCAATCCATTCGACGCGGCCGCAAGCGCCGGGGCAATGGCAACACGGAGGATAGTTCCATGGATGACGCGCAAATAAAGTCGCTGACCACCCCCTCGCGCGCGCCGGTCGAGCGGCGCCAATTCCTGTTTATGACGAGTTGCGCGGCAGGCTATGCCGCGGCGGCCGGCCCGGTCAGCGCCCAGGCGATCTCGACCTCGGCCGACGGCCTCGTCGCGGGCGAGGTAAGGGTCGCTTCCCTTGGCGTCGATATTCCCGCGTATCGCGCGCACCCGGCTGCGGGCGGGCCGTTCCCGACGGTGATCGTCATTCAGGAAATCTTTGGCGTGCACGAACACATCAAGGACGTCGTGCGGCGCTTCGCCAAAGCCGGCTATTACGCCATCGCGCCGGAACTCTACGCGCGCCAGGGCGACGCCTCGAAATACGACGAAATTCCGAAGCTTCTGACGGAAGTCGTTGCGAAAGTGCCCGACGCGCAGGTGGGTTCCGACATCGACAACGCCATCGCCTTCGCCAGGGCCAGCGGCAAGGCGGACACGGCCAAACTCGGCGTGATCGGCTTCTGCTGGGGCGGGCGTCAGGTCTGGCTCAACACCATCCGCAATTCCGCCTTCAAGGCGGGCGCGGCCTGGTATGGCCCGCTGAAGGGCGACGCGAACGACCTGCGTCCGAAGACGGCGCTCGATTTGATCAAGGACAGCAAGGTCCCGGTCCTCGGCCTCTATGGCGGCGCCGACGCCGGCATTCCCCAGGATCAGGTCGAGGCGGCGAAGGCGGCCCTGAAGGCGGCCAATTCGCCCTCCGAGATCATCGTCTATCCAGACACGCCGCACGGCTTTAACGCCGACTACCGCCCGAGCTACCGCAAGGCGGCGGCGGAAGACGCCTGGGCGAAAACCATCGCCTGGTTCAAAAAGAACGGCGCGGGCTGACGCGCGTCCCGCAATTGCGCGCGAAGGGCTGGCAGGACCGGGGGGATCCAGCCCTTCGCGTTGAACACACTCGAACAACGCGCGTCGCGGGGTCATCGTGAACATCACAATTCGTGAGCATCGAATCCCCTCGCGCGACGCGGGTCCCTATATCGCCGCGCCCGGCCCGGATGGCGCCTTGTGGTTTTGCGAGCACGGCGCGTCGCGCATCGGCAGGTTCGATCCGGCGACCGGCGCCTTTCGCGAGTTTGCTTTGCCCGATCGCGACAGCCAACCCATCGGCATCATCGCGGGCGCCGATGGAAATCTGTGGTTCTGCGAAAAGAAAGCCAACAAGATTGGCCGTATTTCACCCACCGGCGCGATCACCGAGTTCGCCGTGCCGACGCCGAACGCGGGTCCCGACGGCATCGCGCTCGGCCCCGATGGCGCCGTGTGGTTTTCGCAAACCGAGGCGGGCCAGATCGGGCGCGCCGCGCCCGATGGCGCGATCCGCGAATTTCGAGCGGGAATCACGCCCGGCAGCCGCCCGCTATCCATCGTCGCGCGCGACGGCGACCTGTGGTTCAGCGAAGCCTCCGGCAACCGGGTCGGCCGCATCGACATGGGCGGCCACGTCACGGAATTTCCGATCCCGACCCACGATAGCCAACCGCGCGCGATGGCGCTGCATCCCGATGGCTCGATATGGTTCGTGCAGACGAGTTCCAACTCGCTCGGCCGCGTGGCGGCGGACGGTTCGATGCGCGAATTCAAGGTCGCCACGCCAGACGCGTCGCTGCGCGGCGTC
>JANYDZ010000658.1 GCA_025363375.1 Hyphomicrobiales bacterium | reverse complement strand
CCCCGCGCCGAGCGCCTGCACGAAACGGCCCGCGATCAACGGGGCCACGGAAGTCGCGAAAAAAGACAACACGCTGCCGACCAGAAACAGCGTCAGCCCGGAAAGCAGGACGGGCCGGCGTCCGTATTTGTCGGCCAGAGTGCCGTAAAACAGCGTCGAGACCGCCATGCCGATGAGCGCGATGCTGAATGTCGCCTGCGCCGTCGCGTCCGAAAGATCGAGCGCGATTTTGACGGCGGGAATCACCGGCAAAAACAGATGCACCGCCAGCGGCCCGATCAGGGCCACCGACGCCAGCGCAAAAGCAAACATCTTACCCGGATCGCGGGGCATGGGCGTCCTGTCGTGCGCCGTGGCGCAAATGCTCCGGGCGCGTCTGTATGCAACGCCGCCGGCCGCAGGTCACGCCTGTTCTTTGCAGACCCGCCATGCGCCAATTACGGCTCGAACTTGCGCTCCGTTGCGCCCAGCGCGTCGGCCAGCCGCATTTTCGCCGAGCCGGGCCGCAACGGCTTGCGCTGGCTTTCGTGCGGCGCCCAGCCGGAGAGCCAGATAAATTCAAAGGTCGCGCGGATACGGCCGTCGGCGTCCGCAAAGCGCCGCGCGTAGATTTCCGCCGCGCGCGCAAACACCGCGCGGCGCGCGGGCTTGCGGCTGCGCTGCGTCAGCGCGTTGGCCGCGCCCATGGCGCGAAGATCCCGCGCGAGGCAGAAGAGATTGTCGTAGCGCGCGGTCGCGCTGTCGACATCCGTCACCGGCAACGCAAAACCGGCGCGTTGCAGCAAGCCGCCGATGTCGCGCAAGTCGGCGAAGGGCGCGACGCGCGGCGAGGCCCCCCCGGTGATTTCCTCTTCGGCTTCCGCGAGCGCCGCGCGCAGTTCGCGCAGCGTCTGGCCGCCGACAAGGCAGGCCATGAACAATCCGTCCGGCGCCAGCGCGCGGCGAATCTGCACGAGCGCGCCCGGCAGATCGTTGACGAATTGCAGCGACAGGGCGGAGACGACGAGGTCGAAACTTCCGGGGTGAAAATCCAGCGCCTCATGATCGGCGACGCAGCCCTCCCAAGGGCCTTCCCCGATGGCTTCGACGATCGGCGCCGCGCGCACGAGCCGCGCGGGGGAACGCGCTGCAAGCGCCCGCGCCAGCAAGGGCGCGGGGGTCCCCAGATCAAGCGCGCGCGGAAATCCACGTTTGACGGCGCCGAGCCGGTCGATCATGTCGTCGACAACGCGCGCCAGCAGGAAATCAGCGCCGCCGCCGCCGCGCCAGGCGCGCGCCAGGCGCGTGCGCAACAAAGCGCGGTCAAAGATTTGCGGCGGGGCGTCGATGTTGTCCATCGCGCGGGTTTATGACGCGCGCCCGCGTGGGTCAAAAAGCAAGCCATTGGCCAGCGTGCGGTCCCGGATCATAGGCCGCGCATTTCCCGGTATGACAGGCTTTCATTTTGCGGGCCTCATTTTACAGGCCTCATTTTACACGACGCCGGGCGCCCGGGTTTTCGGCTGCCCGGCACGCGAAGCAGGAACCGGAAAACATTCCAGTTGACAAAGCTTTCCCATGCTCTATGTTCCCTGTTTGTTCGCGTGCCCCGGGAGCCCACCTTGCGCCTGCCTCAATTTATCGATCTCAACAGAACCGCCCTCGCCCGCATCGTCGCGGGGCTGTTCGCGCTGCTGGGATTGACGGCTGGCTCCGTTCTCGGGCGCATTCCCAGGGAACTCCATCGCCGGGTTCTCAGGGTGCTGCGACCGGCCGAATCCGCCGTGCGGCGTTTGATCGTGACCGTAGCGCGGACCATCAAAGTGAAAGCATCGCCCCCGCGTCCCCGGCCCGCGGGCATTGTCCGCGCGGCGCAAGGAAAACCGCGTCTCTCCTTTCAACTCTTTGATCCCCGGCAGCGTTTGTTTCGCAAGCCGCGTCGGCCAAAAACCGACCCCGGCGCGCGGCCGCGCATCTCGTTTTTCGGGAACGGCGAAGTCCGCCGGATTTCATTGGGGCGCGAGCCGCCGCCGCCCGGCGATTGTCTGGAGACTCCGGCGCATCTCGTGCGCAGGCTTGAGGCCCTGAAAGCGGCCCTCGACGATCTGCCGCGTCAGGCCAGGCGCCTTGCCCGCGCGCTGGTCAGACGCCAGAAGTCGCCGCGCCTGAAGCTCAAAGGGCCCCTGCGGCCCGGCCATGCGCCCGGCTATCGCAAGCGGCCGCTTCAGGAAATTGATCGCGTGCTGGATCGATGCGACTGGTTCGCCCGCGAGGCGCTGGCGTCCGATACGTCCTGACCCATTACGCCGCCGAAAATGCCAGCCGCCGTCATTCCGGGCGCCCAAGGCGATCCGGGGCCGCGATATTGTTCCGCAATGTTATTCTGCCGCGCGCGGGCGCGCGCCAAAGGCGAAGCGGCAAGATTGACGGCCGTTGGCGTCAAGCTTCGCCGCTTTGACCAACCCAGCCGTCATGAGAGCGCCTCGCGTTCACGCCGCCTTCTGTTTCGGCGTGATCAGCTTGCGCCTGATCAGCTCTTCGGCGATCTGGATCGCGTTGAGCGCCGCGCCCTTGCGCAGATTGTCCGACACGCACCAGAAGGCGAGGCCGTTCTCGACGGTCGCGTCTTCGCGGATGCGCGAGATGTAGGTCGCGTCTTCGCCGGCGGCTTCGTGCGGGGTGATGTAGCCGCCGTTCTCGCGCTTGTCGATGACAAGCAGGCCCGGCGCGTTGCGCAGGATTTCGCGCGCTTCATCGGGCGAGATCGGCCGCTCGAATTCGACGTTGACGGCTTCCGAATGGCTGATAAAGACCGGCACGCGCACGCAGGTCGCGGTGAGCTTGATTTTAGGGTCGAGAATCTTCTTCGTCTCGGCCATCATCTTCCACTCTTCCTTGGTGTAGCCATCCTCCATGAAGACGTCGATGTGGGGAATGACATTGAAGGCGATGCGCTTGGTGAACTTCTTCGTCTGCACGTCGCCGAGCGAATAGAGCGCCTTTGTCTGGCGGTCGAGTTCGTCCATGCCATCCTTGCCCGCGCCGGAAAC
>JANYDZ010000672.1 GCA_025363375.1 Hyphomicrobiales bacterium | reverse complement strand
GGATCGTCTGCGCGCGTTCGCCGAAGATGTTTGCGCCGGCCTCGACCAGCCCTTCGCGAAACTGCATGCTTTGCTGCCCGCGATATGCAACGCCGTTGAGTGGGACAGGAAGCCGCGCGCTCACAGTCTCCTGGCGACACGCGGCGCGTCGGATGTTTTCGAGGCCAGATCGGGCGATTCCCGGGAAGTCGCCCATGTATTCCTGGCGTGCGCGCGCCTCCTGAAAATTCCCGCTCGTTTTATCAGCGGCTTTTGCATGCCAGGCACAGGCGAGGCGGACCCTCTCGAGGCCGGTCATTGCTGGGCGGAAGCCCATGCCGAGGGCTATGGCTGGATAGGCTTTGACGCGGCGATTGGCGTCTGCACGCGGGACACGCATGTTAGAATCGCCTGCGGACTCGATTGGCTCGGCGCCGCGCCGGTTCGGACATCCCATTTCGGTTTCTCGGCTGAAAAGGTCGATGAAAAAACCATGATGACGCTGGCTTGACGCATCCATTCAACGTTCGAGCCGGGAACTAAACTGGTCTTCAACGCGCCTTTCATGTCATGTCGCATGTCATGTCGATTATCATGGATGGGATTAACGGCCCATTCCCGGGCCTTACAACCGAACTGGACAAATCAGTGACGATCTTCGCCGCCATCCATCACGTCACGCATTACAAATACGATCGCAGCGTCAACCTGGGACCGCAAACAATCCGGTTGCGGCCCGCGCCGCATTGTCGCACGAATGTGCCGGCCTATTCGCTGAAGGTCGCGCCGTCGGAGCATTTCGTAAATTGGCAGCAAGATCCGCACGGGAACTGGCTGGCGCGATTTGTCTTTCCGGAGAAAGCGACGGAACTGAAGATTGAAGTCGATCTCACCGCGGAGCTTTCCGTTTACAACCCATTTGATTTTTTTGTTGAACCCTACGCGACGGTCTTTCCGTTCGGCTACGATCCAAACCTCGAGATCGAGCTCGCGCCGTATCTGGCGGCCGAGCCATTGGGGCCTCGTCTGTCGTCCTACATAGCCGCTCTCGATAGAAGCGCGGCGACGACAGTGGATTTCCTGGTGGCGTTGAACGCGGCAATCCAAAAAAGCGTGCGCTACGTAATCAGGCTGGAACCAGGCGTGCAAACGCCGGAGGAGACGTTGGAGCTTGGTTCCGGCTCCTGCCGCGACTCGGCCTGGTTGCTTGTTCAAATGTTGCGGCGCCTCGGGCTCGCCGCGCGTTTTGTCACGGGCTATCTCATCCAGTTGAAAGCCGACGTCGATCCTGTCGAAGGGCCGCTCGGCACACGCAAGGATTTCACTGATTTACACGCTTGGGCGGAGGTCTATCTGCCCGGAGCCGGCTGGATAGGCATGGATGCGACATCCGGCCTGTTTTGCGGCGAAGGGCACCTGCCTGTCGCCGCCACGCCGCATTATCGTTCCGCGGCGCCGATCACGGGACTTGTCGATCCCGCAAACATAGACTTTCATTTCGAGATGAGCGTTACGCGCGTGGCCGAAGCGCCGCGCATCACCGCGCCGTTTTCCGACGATGCCTGGGCCGCGCTAGATCGGCTTGGCGAGCAGGTCGACGCGAATCTTCGCGCGCAGGATGTGCGACTGACCATGGGCGGTGAGCCAACTTTTGTTTCCGTCGATGATTTTGAGTCGCCGGAATGGAATATCTCGGCCGTGGGGCCGACCAAACGTCAGCATGCCGACGAACTCATTCGGCGGCTGCGGACGCGCTTTGCGCCCGGCGGCATGCTGCATTATGGCCAGGGCAAATGGTATCCAGGCGAGAGCCTGCCGCGTTGGGCATTCGCGCTCTATTGGCGAAAGGATGGACAACCCATCTGGAAGAATCCCGATTTGATCGCCACCGTCGCGAACGCAAAAAACGCCGCGCGGGAGGAGGCCGAGAAAATCGCCGATGGAATCGCAGCCAGATTGGGCGTCGATCCCGAGTTTGTCGTCGAGGCCTACGAAGATCCCGCGCTTTGGCTCGTGAAGGAAGGCAACTTGCCCGACAATTCCGATCCGCTCGATCCCAAAATCGACGATCCCGAGGAACGCGCGCGCATGGTGCGTACTTTCGAACGCGGTCTCT
>JANYDZ010000610.1 GCA_025363375.1 Hyphomicrobiales bacterium | reverse complement strand
TCACCACGTGGGCGACGAACTGGCGCATCGCCATCCGCAAATCCATGAACGAGAGCGACAGCGACGCCAACACCAAGGCCATCGATTCCCTGCTGAACTACGAGACGGTGAAATATTTCGGCGCCGAACAGCGCGAGGCCTCGCGCTACGACAAGGCCATGCAGCGCTATGAACGCAATTCCGTCAATTCGTATATATCGCTCGCGGTGCTGAACTCGGGGCAGGGGGTGATCTACTCCATCGGGCTGACCGCCGTGATGATCATGTCCATCCAGGGCATGCGCGCCGGCACCCACACGATCGGCGATTTTGTGCTCGTCAACGCCATGATGATCCAGCTCTATCAGCCGCTGAATTTCATGGGCATGCTGTACCGCGAAATTCGTCAATCGGTCATCGATATCGAGACCATGTTCCAGCTGCTGGGCCAGAACCCGGAGATCGCCGACAAGCCCGGCGCGCCGGAACTCAAGGTGACCACGGGCGCCGTGCGCTTCGAGGATGTGCATTTCGCCTACGATCCCGCGCGGCAAATTCTGCGCGGCGTCAGCTTTGAAGTGCCGGCGGGAAAGACGCTGGCCATCGTAGGCCCGTCCGGCGCGGGAAAATCCACGATCTCGCGCTTGCTGTTCCGCTTCTACGAACCGCAATCGGGCCGCATCACCATCGACGGCCAGGACATCGCGCAAATTCAGCAACGCTCGCTGCGCGACAACCTCGGCATGGTGCCGCAGGACACCGTTTTGTTCAACGACACAATCGCCTACAACATCCGCTATGGCCGTTGGGACGCCGGCGACGAGGAGGTTCACGAGGCCGCGCGGCTCGCGCAGATCGACGGCTTCATCCGCCTCGCGCCCGGCGGATACGAGGCGCAGGTCGGCGAACGCGGACTGAAACTTTCAGGCGGCGAGAAACAGCGCGTGGCGATTGCGCGCACGATTCTGAAAAGCCCGCCAATTCTGGTGCTGGACGAGGCGACCTCCGCGCTGGATTCCCACACCGAGCGCGAGATCCAGCTTGCGCTCGACCGCGTCTCCACCGGCCGCACCACGCTGGTGATCGCGCATCGGCTTTCCACGGTGATCAACGCGCATGAAATCCTCGTCATCGACAAGGGCCTCGTCGTCGAGCGCGGCTGCCATGAGGACTTGCTGACGCTCAAGGGCGTGTACGCCAGCATGTGGAACCGCCAGCGCGAGGTCGACGCGGCCAACGAGGTTCTGCACCGCGCGGAAGAAGAAGAAGGCAAGAGCGTGAAGGTGACGCTGCAGGGGTGAGGCCCCGCCTCGCGCCGCCGCTTGACCTTCGCGGTCCCGCGCGCCAACCATGCGCGCGCTGAAAATGAAAAACGCGTCGCGGGAGGACATCATGGAAAACTCACAACGAACCGTCGTCGTCGTCCTCGCCTCTCTTTTCGCCGCCGCGCCGCTCGGCGCCCAGGAACTCCGCGTGATCGCCGGCAGCGGCGCCGCCGCGCCCGCCGGCGTGTTGATCCCCGGTTTTGAAAGCGCCGCCGGGACCAAAGTGAAAATCGAATACGCGTCCGGCGGCGTCGTGCGCGATCGCGTGCTGAAAGGCGAGGTCTTCGACGCCGGCCTCATTCCCAACGAGGTGTTGAAGCCCATTCTCGACGCTGGAAAAGTCGTCGTCGCGAGCAAATCGGATTTCGCCGAGGCGCGCCTGGCCTTCGCGGTGAAGAAGGGCGCCGAGAAGCCCCGGGCCTCCACGCTCGAATTGTTTCAGGCGGCGCTGACCGACGCCAAAAGCGTCGCCTATCCCGATCCGAAGTCCGGCGCCTCCATCAGCCTCATGTTCGCCAAGGCGGTTGAGATGTGGGCGCCCTCGTGGGGCATCGCGGAGGACCTCGCGAAGAAGACGGTCCTGACCGCCAGCGTCGCCGACGTCGGCGCGGCGCTGAAATCCGGCAAGGCGCAGCTCGGCGTTTTGCTGACCACGCAGATTGCCGCCGATCCCGAGCTCGAACTTGCAAGCCTGCTGCCGGCGGAATTGCGCCTGACGAATCTGTATGTCGGATACGTCATGACGGGGTCGAGGCAACAGGAACTCGCCGCAAAGTTCATCGCGTACCTCTCGACGCCCGCGGCGGCGGAGGTCGTGCGCTCCAAAGGGTTCGAAATCAAACGTTGAACGCGGCTCCGCTTCGGGAGAAAGCCATGATCCGTCTCAAAGATCGCGTCGCCGTCGTCACCGGCGCCAGTTCCGGCATCGGCGCCGCCTGCGCGCGGGCGCTTGCGGCCGAGGGAGCGCGCGTTTTGCTCGCCGCGCGCCGCGTGGAGCGTTTGACGGAACTCGTGAAGGAGATTGAACAAGCAGGAGGCGTCGCCTTCGCGCGCCGCGCCGATGTCTCGAAGGAGGACGAAGTCGAGGCTCTGTTCAAAGCCGCCGACGAAATATTCGGCCGCGTCGACCTGCTCGTGAACTCCGCCGGCATCGCCGATCACACGCCGACGGACGCGATCACGCTCGAGCGTTTTCGACATGTCATGGACGCGAACCTGACCTCGGCCTTTCTGTGCAGCCGCGCCGCCTTCATCCGCATGAAGGCGCAAAAGCGCGGCCGCATCATCATGATCGGCAGCATCTCCGCCAAAACGCCGCGCCCGCACAATATCGCTTACGCTTCGTCGAAATTCGGCATGGAGGGCATGACGCGCGCGTTGGCGCTTGATGGCCGCGGCCACGGCGTCACCGTGTCGATCCTGCATCCCGGCGCCACCATCACCGAGTTGATGCCGGGCATGGGCGACAGGGGACCGGAACACGCGATGAAGGCGGAGGAAGTCGCGGCCATTGCGACGCTGATGGCGTGCCTGCCGGACGAAACAAATCTGATCGAAGCGCTGGCTTTTCCGATCGGGCAGCCATTTTTGGGGCGCGGTTAGGAGGCGGCGAATGGTTGCGTTGCATTGTGGCGTTTCAAGCCGGGTTGAACGAAGGCGTCAGCCTTACTTCCGCGTGAAACGGGGCGCGGAAGGACCGGCGCTCTTTCGGCGTAAACCCGCCTTCATGCAATTCTCACGCGGGAGCCGCGCATGATCCGGGTCGCTTTTGTCGTCGGCGATTATCCGCCGGAGCAACGCAAGCTGCGCGAGGAGGCCGCGAAGGCCTATTCGTCGAAAGATGTCGAAGTCGGCATCGTGCCGGTGAACGCGCGTCCCTTCGATGGCCTCACGCCCGCTGAAATCCAGGCGGCGTCCGGCCTGTTTCACGACGCGTTCAGACAAGCCGAGCGCGAGGGCTATGACGCGG
>JANYDZ010000607.1 GCA_025363375.1 Hyphomicrobiales bacterium | reverse complement strand
CGGCGTCGAAGGCTCGATCGTTGTCAACAAGATCCTCGAAAACAAGTCGGAGTCTTACGGCTTCAACGCCCAGACCGAGCAATATGTGGACATGATCGC
Organism: Hyphomicrobiales bacterium; assembly: GCA_025363375.1. Classification (GTDB taxonomy): domain Bacteria; phylum Pseudomonadota; class Alphaproteobacteria; order Rhizobiales; family Beijerinckiaceae; genus Terripilifer. The sequence continues at coordinate 10,965 of JANYDZ010000607.1, read as the reverse complement.
CACCGGCATCGTCGATCCCGCCAAGGTGGTTCGCACCGCCCTTCAGGACGCCGCTTCGGTTGCCGGCCTGCTGATCACGACGGAAGCCATGATCGCCGACGCGCCGAAGGAAAAGGGCCCCGCCATGCCCCCCATGGGCGGCGGCGGCGGCATGGGCGGAATGGGCGGAATGGATTTCTAAGGAAATCCGGATCGCCCGGCGCTCACGCGTTGCGAAGAAACAGAAGGGGCCGTCCGAAAGGGCGGCCCTTTTTTGCGATATTATCGCCTTGACTTGCGACTTTTTATGCGATATTATCGCTCATGAAGTCAATCGTGTTCACTCACGCGGCGGCCAGTGATTTCGACGAACTGCCCGCTGAGCCCCGCCGGGCGGTCGGGAACGCTCTCATCGCATATGCAACCACCGGTCGGGGCGATGTGAAGAAACTCAAAGGCCGCGATGGCTTCAGGATGCGGGTTGGCCGCTATCGGGTTCTTTTCGACGAAGACAAGACGACGATTCTCGCCATCTACATCGGCAAGCGCGAAACGACGACGTACAAATGAAGATTTTCAGGTGACAGCCATGACCGTACAATTTGTCAAAACGCCGGCCGGCGAAGAATTGGCCATTCTGCCCAAGGCCGAATACGAGAAGCTGGCGATGCTCGCGGCGGAGGTCGACGAGGACGATGCCGACGTCGTCCTATACGACGCCCGCAAAGCCGCCCATTCACCAGCGCTGCCGCCCGAAGTCTCGGCGTTCATGCTGCGCGGCGACAGCCTGCTCAGGGCCGTTCGCAAGTGGAAGGACATGACGCAGATGCACATAGAACACAAAACCGGCATCGGCCAGGGCTATCTCAGCGACCTCGAAGTCGGCCGCCGCAAAGGCTCGCCCGAAGTCCTCGCGCAACTCGCGGACGCGCTCGGCGTTCCGCGTGAATGGTTCGCGCCGGCCTGACCATTGCCGCGCGCTTTTCGCTTGCCCGAACCGCCCCGCCGTTGCAAAGCATGTCTCCATCCCCGGAGGCCCGCCCCATGCTCGAAAAAGTCGTCGTCACCTGCGCCGTCACCGGCAACCTCACGACGCGCGAGCAGCACCCCAAGCTGCCGGTGACTCCGGAGGAGATCGCCAACGCCGCGCTTGAGGCGGCGGACGCGGGAGCCGCTGTGGCCCATATCCACGTGCGCGATCCCGCGACGGGATTGCCCTCCATGGAAATCCCGCTCTACGTCGAGGTCGTGAAACTCATCCGCGCGAAAAACCGCGACCTCATCATCAATCTCACAACCGGCCCCGGCGGACGCTTCCAGCCTTCCGACGACAATCCGCGCGTCGCGGGGCCGCGCACCAATCTCACCGTGCCGGAAAAGCGCGTCGAACATATCGCGCTCATCAAGCCGGATATTTCGACGCTCGATCTCAACACAATGACGTTCGGCCGCGAGGTCGTCATCAACACGCCCGACAACGTGCGGCGCATGGCCAAAGTCATTCGCGCGGCGGGCGTCACGCCGGAAATCGAACTGTTCGATTCCGGCGACATCGCCCTGCTGCACGACCTCATCGCCGACGGCACATTGGACGCCAATCCGCTCTGTTCCGTCGTCATGGGCGTGAAATACGGTTTTCAACCCTCGCCCGAAACGATGCTTTACGCGCGAGGCCTGTTGCCGCGCGGCGCAAAATTCACCGGCTTTGGCATCGGGCGTTTCGCCTTCCCGATGGTGGCGCAATCCTGGCTCGCCGGCGGTCATGTGCGCGTCGGCATGGAGGACGCGGTTTTCATCGAAAAGGGCGTGCTGACTCCGGGCAACGCGGCCCTGGTAAAGAAGGCGCGGCTGATTGTCGAAAATCTCGGCGGCAAGATTGCCGGGCCGGCGGAAGCGCGCGCGCTGTTCGGCTTGCCGCCGCGCGCGGTCTAACGGTTCAACCCTCCGCCGGCCGCAATGCCTTATGAATGATTTCAGGCAAAGCCATTTGACGCGCCGGGATGACGCGCGCGTCCGCGTCTTCGCGAGGCAGCGGTCCAAGCCGGCTTCCAGTGATTGGCTGCGGGCAGACAACCCGTTTGGGCGCACAGGGTTAACACGGCGCGCGTCAAACTTCACGCGCTTAACTATATGACTTTTCAGCTCATTAAGAACGTTGCGCGGCATTTGTCCGGGATTTCCGCAAGGTAAGGAACCGTTAGGAAGCCCCGCCCAAATTGCGCTCATGTGAACAGCGCATGCCGCGCTCTTCATGGTGGAGCTGGGGGAGCCGGCTTCGTTCTGGCAGATGGCGCAGCCATCAAATGGGAGTAGTCACTATGTTGCGTAAAAGCATTGTTGCCGCGAGCATGCTCGCGATTTCCGGCGTCTCAGCCAATGCGGCGACGGCCACCGGTTCGCTCTCGGTCTCCGTTACGATCGCCGCGACCTGCGCGGTCAGCAACGTTGTCAACGTCGCCTTCGGCTCGCAGACCACGCTGACTTCCGCCGTCAACGCGGCCGGCTCGTTCGACGTGAACTGCAGCAACGGCGTCGCCTACAACACCGTCATCGGCGCCAGCGCCAACGCCAACGGCACGCAGCGCCGCATGGTGGGCGCGGTCAGCACCTCGTCCTACATCAACTACAACCTCTATTCCGACGCCGGCCGCACGATCGCCTTCCCGACCTCGGGCGCGGGCATCTCCGGCTCGGGCACCGGCGCCGTGCAGACCGTCAACATCTATGGCCAGATCCCGGTCGTCGCCGTGACGCCCCCGAACGATTCCTACAGCGACAGCGTGACGATCACCGTCAACTACTGAGCGCGTCAGCCGCCTTCGTCAAAGCGCCCGCGGGAGGCAACTTCCGCGGGCGTTTTCGCGCGCCGCAAGCGCGGCGATCCGGCGGCCCTGCGCGCGGCTTTCCCGCCAGGGGCGCGCAACATTGTCCAATCATTAACCGCGTTTTTTTGTGACCCGGCGTCCTTAACGATGCATTTCCAAATTGCGTCCAATCTGACCCGAGACCACGCATGGAGCGTGTTTTTGGACCTGCGCGGGATGTCGATTTGCCGCCGCTCGTCCGGGGCCCGATTGTGAGAGATGAACATGACGCGTAAAATCCTTGCCGCCGCCAGCCTGCTCGCGCTTTCCACGTTTCAGGCCCATGCCGCGACCGCCACCGGAACGCTCGGCGTCTCGCTCACCGTGGCCGCAACCTGCACGATTTCCTCGGTCGCCAACGTGACTTTCGGCACGCTGACCACGCTTGTGGCGGGCGCGACCGCCAACGGCGCGTTCACCATGACCTGCAGCAACGGCGTCGCCTACCAGACCACGATCGGCACAAGCGTCAACGCGTCCGGCGTCCAGCGCCGCATGGTCGGCGCCGTCAATACGACCAGCTTCATCAACTACAATCTGTTTTCCGACGCGGCGCGCACCATCGCCTACCCGACCGTCGGCGTCGGCATCGCCGGCTCCGGCACGGGCGCCGCGCAGACAACCACCATCTTTGGCGCGATCCCGGCTGTCGCCGTCACGCCCAAAAACGACATCTATTCCGACACGGTGACGATCACCGTCACCTACTGAAGGCCACGCGCCTCAGCGATAGAGTCCAAGCACATAGCGGCCATATTCAGCCGCTGCGCCGTCCCACACGAGGGAATGGTGCGCGGCGGCGGCGAAACAATCACGGAACTGACGTTGCAGCGCGCCGTCGGTATAGAGCGCGCGCCCGCCCGCCGCGTTGAAAAGCTTCTGTACGGCGCCGATGGCGAGTTGACAGGCGAAGGCGGCGTTGCGCTTGCCCGCCACGCCCGAAAGTTTGGTCGGCGTTTCGCCGCGCTCCAATGTCCGCATGCACTCGCGCACGGCGCCCAGATACAGGCGCGAAGCCGCCTCGATCTCCGCCGAGGCCTGTCCCACGCCCATCTGCACGCCGACGCCGTCGGCAACCGGCGCGCCGCGCGATTTTCGCGGTCCCGTAAATTTCAGGTAATTTTCGAGAAACCCTTCGGCGACGCCGACGCAGACCGACGTGTAGCTCACCGCCGAAACGCCGCCGCGCGGCAGCTTTGAAACCGCCGAGGCGTAGTGCAGCGTGCCCGGCGCCTGGCCGGTGTCGTAAAGCCTTTTGTCGAGCACGCGGTGCGCGGGCACGAACACGTCCTTCACCAAAAAACTCTTGCTGCCGGAACCCGCCAGACCGACCGAATGCCAGTCGTCGACGATCTCGATGTCTTTTGTCGCGATCAGCGCGAAACAACCTTCCGGCGGCTTGCCGTCCTCATAAATATGCCCGCCGCAAATCACCCAATCCGCGTGATCAATGCCGCTGGAAAAGCCGTGCGCCGCGTTCCACGCGACGCCGCCGGGAACGCGCCTGGCCTTGCCGACGGCGGCGACGGCCACGCAGATGCGCGCCGTCTGATCGACGCCCCAGACTTCGTCCTGCGCGGCGAGTGAAAACGCGCTGAGCTTCAGCGGGTTGTCCGCCAGCACCATGTGCACCCAGGCCTGCGAGCCGCAGCCGCGCGCCAGGGTCTGCGAGACCTCGCACAGGACGTCGTAGCCAAGCTCATAGCCGCCATAGCGCTTTGGCTGGCAAATCCGCAGCAGGCCGTTGTCGATATAGTCGCAAATGGTCTGCGCCGGCGCCGCGCGCGCTTTTTCACAGGCCTCCGAGCGCGCCGCGAGCACGGGGATCAGCGCCTCGGCGCGGGCGAGCAAATCTTCCCGCGTCGGGGCGGCGGTCGATGGCTGGGTTTCAACGGCCTGAAGCATGCGCTGCGTCCCGGTCCGCCCGATGCGCGGGAGGTTCAGACGCCGGATTAGTTGAGCCCGGGCTGCCTGTCGAGGCCCGCCTCGCCGCGCGGCGCGACCAACAGGTTCAGGGCGCCGGCGACGGGCGGATCGGCGAGGGCCAGCGCCACGATCCAGATCAGCCCGAGAATCGCGGCAACCTTTTGCAGCGCGCGGGAATGGCGCGGCGGGATTGAGGGATGCAGGGAACGCGGACGACGCAACGCTTCTACTCAAATCGGCGGCACAACGATCGAAAGCCTAGCGCAAAACTCTAATAATTCAGTCAGGACATGTAGTTAACGGCGCATCAGCGAGCCCAGCGCCGGAATCGACGGCATGCCCCCGAGCTTGCCGGAAAGGCGCTTCAGGCTGGCCCAGATCGTCGCCTGATTGGAATTGACCACGGGCTTGCCGAGTTCCGGCTCCAGCGTCGTGATTGTTTCAATCTGCGTTGTGTTGGTGCAACTGAGGAAATATCCGTCGGCGGCGTCGCGCAAATTGGCCCGCACGATCTCGCGCCAGCGCGACGGCGCGATCGAAAGGTAGCCATCGCTCGGCGGCACCGCCAGCGCGACATTGTGAAGGGTTTCGAAACCAAGCGCCGAAAGATAGTCGATCTCGTGATCGTTGCTTGCCTGCACGTAGGGCGAAATCAGCACCATCTTTTTGATCTGGCTGGCCTTTAACGCCTCTACAACGGCCTGCGCCGTGGACATGGCGGGCGCGCCGGAGCCTCGCCGCACCGCCTCCAGAATCTTCTGCTCGCCCTCGGGGCCGTGTTCCATGGAATTGGCGGTGCAATGGAACACCACGAGATCGCATCTGGCGTCGCCGAGCGCGCCGGCGGCCAGTTCAACATCCTCCAGCAGCGCATTCAATGGTCTGGAGTGCTTTCCCGTCATCCGCAGGCGGGTAATATGCACGCCGACGTCGCGCGGCATGAAATGGCGAAACTGCGGCTCGGTAAGCCGGTTGCTGGAGGGGATGATCAGCCCGACCCGGGCGCGGGCGTAGCCGACCGAGTTTTCCAGGCTAAGGTCGAGGCCGGCGGGCGGCGGCGCGGCGATGTTCATGGGCGTTCCTCCAATGGTTCCGTCTGGCGTTCCTCTGGCGCAATTCTACGCATGTTTTGCCGCGCAAGTCATGCCGGCGCGCGCGCCGCTTTTTGCCTTGCGCGCGCGGAAAAATCACGCAAACCGACCGTGCAAACCGCCCTTGCCACCCCCGCCCCCCTGTGGCACAAACCGCCGCCTGACGGGCGCGACGCGACTCAGGGCGATCACGGCCCGTTCCGGAATGCTGCGGTAGCTCAGTGGTAGAGCACTCCATTGGTAATGGAGAGGTCGAGAGTTCAATCCTCTCTCGCAGCACCATGTGTCCGTCTGAAATGCGGCGCTGGCGCCACTTTTCGTCGAGAATGCTGTCCATTCCGCAATGCTGTGCGCCCCGGCACAACCGGGCGACGTGAATTGCGTCATTCATGCCCCGCCAACAGGAAAATTCACGCCATGAAAAGCCGCCGAACCCGCGCTGTCTTTCTCGCCGCTTTCGCCATCTGCGCCGCAACTTCCGCCGCCCACGCGCAGCGCGCGCCCGCGGATGTTCAGATGGATTACGATCGGTTCATCCTCAAATTCCGCGCCGCGCTCAAAGCCAACGACGGCGCCGCGGTTGCGGAGCTGACGCAGTTTCCGTTTTACTGGAACGAAATGCGGGACGCGGCCTATTTCCGCAAAAACGTTTACGGCAAAATTTTCACCGCGAACGCCCGCGGCTGCGTCGCGCGCGGCAAAGGCGTCTATGGCCGCGCGCCGGACGGTCACGACAATTTCAGCGTTTTTTGCGGCAAGGACCTGTTTCTTTTCACCAAAACGCCGGGCGGGTTTCGCTTCGCCGAGGTCGGCGCGAACGATTAGGGCCGGCGCCGCCGCGCCCCACAGGACGAGGCCGATCCTGATGGCGCGATGGTTCCGGCCTTCTTCGCAGAGAGGTCCTGCATTCCGCCCGCTTTGGCGATGGATAGCGCGCCAATGCAACTGCTAACCCCTGTTCGCCCGCCCCACAAACCCACTGCCGCACCCCGCCTCCTGCGCCGCCCATCCCCCCGCGACGCGTCCGCTGAAAATCGATGGCCCGAGCATCGTGCCTTCGAGGCCGGCTCCGCCGTTGACGTGCCCGCCCGCCATGCCCGCGACTTCGCCGGCGGCGTAAAGGCCTTTGATGGGTTCGAAATGTTTGTCGAGCACGCGGCAGCGCATGTCCGTTTTTACGCCGCCGAAATTTTTGCGCGCCAGCGGAAACATCTGGATGGCGTAATAGGGCGGCGTGTCGAATTGTTTTGACGCGCCGAGCGGCTTGCCGAAGTCCGGCTCGTTTTGCAGGCCTTTCGCGCAAGCCGAATTGTAGCGCGCGAGCGTGTCGAGGAAGGCGCTCCTGTCGACCCCGATCTTGCCGGCCAGTTCCGCAAGACTGTTCGCCTTGTGGATGAACGGCGAGCTTTCCAGCAATTCCTCGATCCTGCCGCGGTGGGCCTTCTCGCCGGTTTGATAATACGGGTCCGAGATCGAGATGCCGGCGAGCATGGGCTTGTCGGCGATGGCGTAGGCGTGGCGCGGGTTCTGCGCCAGCAAAGCGGGGCTGCCGGAATGGCCGCCCGACAGGGCCTCGTTGTGAAAGCGGCGGCCCTGCTGGTTGACCCAGATATTGCCCGGCACGAGCCGGAACGCCAGCCCGCGGCGTCCCGCGGGATCGCGATAGTCCGGCGTGCAATAGGGGTAGAACCAGATCTGGTCCATGTGGGTGAACCAGGCGCCCAGCGCGCGCAGCAGCTTGTGGCCATCTCCGGTGGCGCCGACGCCCGAACCTTCCAGCACCCGCCCGGATTTCAGCTCGGGGCGAACCTCGTAGATCATGTCGAGATTGGAGTTGAAGCCGCCGGTGGCGACCAGGGTTGTTCTGGCGGCGATGTCGAGTTCTTCGCCGGCGTTCGTCTTCGCCGCGACGCCTGTGACGCGGTCGCCCTCGCGCGTGATTCCCGTAACCGCCGCGTCGGCGACAAGCTTGCCGCCCTTGGCCTTGAAGGAGGCGAGGAGGCTCGTCATCAGCCCATGCCCGCTGTTTTGCGCGCGGGTCCAGCGTTGCACCGAATTGCCTTCCTGCGGTTTGATGTCGACCCAGGCCGCGCCGTTCCGCTCGGCCCAGTGATAGAGGTCGTGCAGAGAGTGCTCGATGTAGTAACGCGCCCAGGCCTCGTCGGCGGAGCCGCCGCCCCATTTGATCCAGTCGTCGAAGGCGAGGTCGGGCGTGTCCTTGATGCCGGCCTTCTCCTGCAGGGGCGTGCCGACGATCAGGCAGCCGCCGCCGGAGGTGATCGCCGCGCCGCCGGGCTCGGCCGCCTTCTCGACGACGAGGACCTGCGCGCCGGCGTCCAGCGCCTCGATCCCCGCCGCGATCCCGGCGCCGCCGCCGCCGATGACGACGACGTCGATGTTCATGCTTCGGGGATGCGCCATATCGGGACCTTTCAAGGCGGGGCGGATGGGGATGTCGAATTGGCAGAGAGGATGGATTTGGCGAAATCGTCAAGTTGCGGGCGGCGAAATCCGGCATCGGAATCCGGCCTTGCCAAATCCCCTTCTTCGGCTCAATCTGCCTTGAAGTCCGACGCCGGCTGAACAAGACGCGCCGCGATCATTCACGGGGAGGATTGCATGAAGTCAACCACCAGCCTTGGCGGCGTTCTCGCCCGATTGTTTTTCGCAGGCGCGGGGCTTGCCGCCTGGCCCGCGCTGACGGCTTCCCCGGCGATGGCGCAAGCGCAGCGCGCGGCGGCCTTGACCGGCAAGGTGAGTTCGCTGGAAGAAGGCGCCATGGAAGGCGTCGTCGTCAGCGCCAAGCGCAAGGGCTCGACGATCATGGTGTCGGTGGCGAGCAACGCGCAGGGGCAATTCAGCTTCCCCGCCGACCGGCTGGAGCCGGGCGTTTACGATGTCACCATGCGCGCCGCGGGCTATGTGCTGGCGCCGACCACAGCCGCCATCGCGGCGGGCGGGCCCGCGCAACTCGATCTCAAACCGACCAGGGCGACGAAGGACCAGTACGCGCTGCAATTGTCGAACGCCGAATGGATCCTCAGCGCGCCGGGCACGCCCCAGCAAAAGCTGTCGTTGCTGCGGTGCTTCGACTGCCACGGATTGCAGCGGCCGATATTTTCCAACAAGAACGCCCAGGAGATGGCCGTCACCGTGCAGCGGATGACCGTCCATACCGCCAACGCCTCGCCCAATTATCCGTTCTTCCAGTACGACGCGGTGGAAAAACTGAACCGCCCGCCGAGCAAGGGCGAGGAGGACGTCGGCGCCTATATCGCCTCGATCAATCTCAACGGGCGCGACACGTGGCCCTATCCGCTGAAAACCCTGCCGCGTCCCAAGGGCAAGGCGAATCAGGTGATCATCACCACCTACGATCTGCCCGATCTCGCCGCGCCGCACGACACGTTGCGCGACAAGGAGGGCAATGTCTGGTTCTCCGACTTCCAGCATCAGTTCATCTCGAAGCTCGACCCGAAAACCGGCAAGGTCACGCGCTATCCGGTTCCCGTGTCGAAGCCCGGTTTCCCGACCGGCGGCCTGATGATCACCCAGGACAAGGACGGCAACATCTGGGAAGGCATGATGGGCCAGGCGCAGATCGCCAAACTCAACCCGAAGACCGGCGAAGTCTCGATTCTGCTCGCGCCGGAGTGGGACAAGGGCGACACGCGCTTCACCATGATCGACGCGCTGCATTCGGACGTCGACGGCAAGTTGTGGACGAAAACGAACGGCGGACCCGACCCGCAACATTCCAACAAGCTCTATCAGGTCGAACTCGCCACCGGTAAATTCACGGAGGTTCTGCCGCCGGCCGGCAAGCGCGACATCGCCGCCTATGGTCTGGTGACCGATCTGGAGAACAACGTCTACGGCCTCGACAACAACGCGGCGCAGAAGCAGATCTGGCGGACGAACGCTAAAACCGGCGAGACCAAATATATCGATCTGCCCGACGGCGGCGGCCGGCGCGGGCATATCGATTCGCAAAACCGCCTGTGGTTCTCGCAATTCTACGCCAATCGTTACGGCATGTACGACCCGAAGACCGACAAGGTGACGCTGTGGGAATTGCCGACCTCCTACGCCGGCGCCTACGACGTGCAATACGACGACGTGAAATACGTGTGGGGCGCCGACATGAGCACCGATCTGGTGCAGCGCATGGACCTCGATTCGGGCGAATGGACCTCGTATCTGCTGCCCATCTCCATCAACACGCGGCACATCGACGTGCAAAAGGCGAGCGCGCCCGGCGGGCTCTCGAGCATGTGGACCGAGGGTCAGCAGAACGGCAAGATCGTGCATATCGAGCCGCTGGCGCCCTGAGGCGGGCGACGCGGCCGTGTGAAAACAATTCAGGCCAAGCGAAGAGAGCAACACCCATGGCGGGAACCATATCGAGAAGAGGCGCCATCCAGAATCTGGGAGCGGCGGCGGCATGCGGCCTCGCCGGCTCCACAAGGGCGCAGGAGTACAAGCCGCAGGCGCAAGTCAAACTGTCGAAAGCCGTCGCGCGGTATCAGGATGCGCCAAAAGGCAATGAAAGCTGCGGGTCCTGCCCCTATTTCGTGCTGCCGAAAGGTTGCGTGACCGTCGAGGGCGACATCAGCCCGACCGCGTGGTGTCCGATGTACACGAGCTTCGCGGCTCTGGACCGCGGCGCGCATTCAGCGGGGCGTTGAGAGCGTACATCACACCCTCCTGCCCGCGATATCCGCGCCTTCGCGCAACACCGCCAGCTTCTTCCACGTTACAACGGGATCGATCTTGCCGTAGCCGGCGAAAGTGCCGAAGCCGCAATCCGTGCCCGCGATCACGCGCTCGGCGCCGACGATTCCGGCGAAGCGCTCGATGCGCTGGGCGATCAGTTCGGGATGCTCGACATAGTTGGAGCAGGAGTCGATCAGGCCGGGCACCAGCACGATGTCGTCGCGGAGTTTGGCGTCGCGCCAGACGATCCATTCGTGTTCGTGGCGCGGATTGGCGGCCTCGAACAGCAGGCGCGTCGGGCGCGCCTTCAGGATGATTCCGATCACCTTCTCCAGTTCGATGTCGTGATCGTGCGGGCCTTCGTAATTGCCCCAGCAGATGTGCATGCG
>JANYDZ010000569.1 GCA_025363375.1 Hyphomicrobiales bacterium | reverse complement strand
CTTGGACACGACGGGCGGCGCGTGTGGAACGTGCTCGTGGTCGCCCAGAACCAGTTGCAGCGTGTGCACGCCCGGGGTGAGGGTGAGTTCCGTCTCGGTCTGCGCGCGGCCGAAGTGGAGATGATTGGGGTCCGCCGGGATTTCCCGGTCGAAATCAGGCGTCGGCGCATCGACGATGAGATGATGATGTCCGGAGCCCGGCTTGCCGACGCCGGCCGGCGCAAGTTCCATTCCCGATATTGCAAACTTGACGATCGAACGCAGGGGAATGCGGGCGCCGTCCTCGATCCCAACGAAAGACACGCTGGCGTTGGAAGGCGCCGGCGACCGGGCAGCCTCTACGGAGGCCGGGTCGACGCGCACACGGATAGGCTGAGAGACGATGGGCGGATTGTGCGGGACGTGATCGTGATCGCCCATAACCAGTTGCAAGGTATGTTCGCCCGGCGACAGAATGATTTCGGCTTCAGTCTGACCACGACCGAAGTGAAGGTGATTGACGTCGCTGGGAATGGGCTGGTCAAATGAGGGCAGCGGGCTGTCAATCAGCAGATGGTGATGTCCCGAATTTGGCTTGACCAGTCCGGCGGCCACGACCTCGATGTTTATCGCGCTGAAACGCACGGTGAGTTTCGCGGGAACCAGCGCCCCATCCGCCAGACCAACAAAGCCGATCTTCGCGTCCGGCCTGGCCGCGGTGCGCTGCGCGGGGGCTCGCTGCGCCAGGGCATCGACGCAGTACAGCGGCGGAAAAACCAGAACGAACGCGAGGAGGCCGCACGGCGCGCAATGCTTGGGCATCAAACTCTCCGGCGATTCAGGGCCCGGCAACGGTAACAGGGGCGCCTATTCGGGGCAAGGTCTTTGAATGAAGCCATTTTTTTTTGGAACCGCCATGCGCGCGCAAACCGCCAAATAATGTGGTCGCCTCAAAGCGGCTCCCGCCTTGAAGCCCGGCATCGCCGCTTCTATGGTGTTCCGCGATGATCTCCACCCCCGCCCTTTCAACCTTCCGCCGCATCGTCGTGAAAGTTGGCTCGTCTTTGCTTGTCGATCAAGCCAGAGGCGAGGTGAAACGCGCGTGGCTTGAGGCGCTTGTGGACGATATTGCCAGCCTGCATCGGGAAGGGCGCGATGTGCTGGTCGTTTCCTCCGGCTCGATCGCGCTCGGGCGCACCGTGCTGAAACTCCCGCGCGGCGCGCTGAAACTGGAAGACAGTCAGGCTGCGGCGGCCGTCGGGCAAATCGCGTTGGCGCGCACGTGGTCCAAGGCTCTGTCGGATCGCGGCATTATTGCGGGCCAGATACTGGTCACCCTCAACGATACCGAGGAGCGCCAGCGTTATCTCAATGCGCGCGAGACCCTCGCGCGGCTGACGTCCTACCGCGCGGTGCCCGTCATCAACGAAAACGACACGGTCGCCACCAACGAGATCCGTTACGGCGACAATGACCGCCTCGCCGCCCGCGTCGCCACCATGACAAGCGCGGATTTGCTGGTGCTGCTCTCCGACATCGACGGCCTCTACACAGCGCCGCCGCATCTTGATTCCAAAGCAAAGCTGATTCCGGTCGTGCCCCGGGTCACAGCGGAGATCGAAGCCATGGCCGGCGGCGCGGCGTCTGAATTCTCGCGCGGCGGCATGCACACGAAAATCGAGGCGGCGAAAATTACCACGACCGGCGGCGCGCATATGGTGATCGCGGATGGACGCGTGGAAAATCCCATCGCGAAAATCGCGGCGGGCGCCAATTGCACGTGGTTCCTGACGCCCTCAAACCCGGTCACCGCGCGCAAAAAATGGATCGCCGGATCGCTGGAGCCGCGCGGCGCGGTGCATGTGGACGCCGGCGCCGCGCGAGCCCTGTTCTCGGGAAGCTCCCTGTTGCCCGCCGGGGTAACCCGCATCGAAGGCGCGTTCGAGCGCGGCGATTGCGTGATTTTGCGCGATCCCCGCGGCGGCGAAATCGGGCGTGGACTGGCCGCCTACGACGCCAGCGAAGCCACCCAGCTCATCGGCCGCAACTCCCGCGATATAGAGAAACTGCTGGGCGTGCCCGGGCAGGCCGAAATGATCCACCGCGACGACATGGTGCTGAGCGGCGAATAATTGCTCCTGTATCCCGCGTGTGAACACAGCACCTGATAAAGTCGGCGGCTTCAGGTTGGGGATGGTTCCGCCCAGGGGGCCGACTGGCATACACCCAAATGGGTTGGCGCCAGGGGGCTTTTCAGACACCGCCGGCGAGCGGCGGAAAAGCGTAGGGAGCTGACCGCCGTCCCTGCCTCATATTCATCGACGCGGGTCTGATTCCATGTCGCCTGAAGGCGCGGGGTTTAAAGAACCCTTGTCGGGGACTTTGAAAAGCCGAAGTTCCTAAAGAAAGCTTTGCGGGTCCACATCCACGATCACACGCACGCCGCCGCGCTCGGGCGGGCTTGCGGCGATCATGGCGCGCAAAAAACCCTGCATGTCCGCGCTGCGCGGCGCCTTCACCAGCAGACGGAACCGATGCCGCCCGCGCACGACCGCGATGGGCGCTTCGGCGGGGCCGAGCACCATGATTTCATCCTGCGACGGCGGGCCGCCAAGCGGCGCGGTTTTCCAGCGCGCGGACGGCGCCATGGCGTAAGCCGCGCGCGCCATGGCCCGCGCGTGAATCTCCGCCGACGCGCGGTCGTTGCCGGTGACAATCAGCGCGGCGAGCCGGCCAAACGGCGGCAATCCCGCGCGTTGCCGGGCGTTGGTTTCCTCGGTGTAGAAACGCTCCGTGTCGCCTGAAAGCAGCGCGCGCATGACGGGATGATCGGGCTGCCATGTCTGCGCAAGGCCGCGTCCGGCCTTCGCGCCGCGCCCGGCGCGGCCCGTCACCTGTTGCAACAATTGGAACGTGCGTTCGGCGGCCCGCGGATCGCCGGAATTAAGGCCTACATCCGCGTCGATGACGCCGACCAACGTCAGGTGCGGAAAGTTGTGGCCCTTGGCGACGAGTTGCGTGCCGATGACGATGTCGAATTCGCCCTTGGCGATTTCTTCGAGTTCGCGCCGCAACCGCTCTGTGCCGCCGGAAAAATCCGACGACAGGACCAGCGCGCGCGCGTTCGGAAACAGTTCCGCGACTTCGTCCGCCATGCGCTCGACGCCGGGTCCGCAGGGGGTGAGCGAATCAATTGTTTCGCATTCGGGGCACGTATCGGGGCGGCGCTCGACGTGCCCGCAGTGATGGCACACGAGGGCGCGGCGAAAACGATGTTCGACCAGCCACGCGGTGCAATTGGGGCACTGGAATTTGTGGCCGCAGGATTTGCACAGGGTCAGCGGCGCATAGCCGCGGCGGTTGAGAAACAACAGCGCCTGTTCTCCCTTGCCGATGGTCTCGCCAACGGCTTCGCACAGGCGCGGCGAAATCCATTTTCCGCGCGGCGCCGCGTTCACGCGCAGATCGATGGCGGCGATATCCGGCATTGCGCGCCCGCCAAAGCGAGCCGACAGAACCAGCTTTTTGTAGCGCCCCTGCTCCGCGTTGACGCGCGATTCGATGGAGGGGGTCGCGGACGCCAGCACGACGCTCGCCTGTTCCAGCTGGCCGCGCACCACCGCCATGTCGCGGGCCTGATAGGCGACGCCGTCGTTCTGCTTGTAGGCGGCTTCGTGTTCCTCATCGACGACAATGAGGCCGAGCTCCTTGAAGGGCAGAAACAAGGCTGAGCGGGCGCCGGCGACAACGCGCACGTCGCCCGAAGCGACGCCGAACCAGATGCGCGCGCGTTTGCGAGCGGCGACGCCGGAGTGCCATTCGGCGGGGCGCACGCCGAAGCGCGCGGCGAATCTGTCGAGAAATTGCGAGGTTAACGCGATCTCCGGCATCATGATCAGCGTCTGCAGGCCCGCCTTCAACGCGGCGGCGACGGCCTCGAAATAAACTTCCGTCTTGCCCGAACCGGTGACGCCCTCCAGCAAGGTCACGTTGAATTTGCCGGTCTCAACGCTGGCGGCAAGCGCGTCGCCCGCCTCGCGCTGGTCGGCTTCCAGCAATGTCGCTCCAAAGGCGGGATCGGGCGTCAGCGCCACGGGTTCGGCTTCGAGCGAGACCGCTTCCAGCGTGCCCTCGTCAACCAGCGAATCGATGACGCCGGCGGAGCAAGCGGCGGCTTCCGCCAGCGCCGATTTCTGGAACAGCAGCCCGCCTTCCGCCGCCGCGATGACGCGCGACCGCGCGGGCGTCATGCGGCCCGGCGGCGGACCGGCAAGGCGTACGCCAATGCGGATGGGCTCGGCGCCGACATTGTCGGGCGCGCGCACGCCCATGCGCAAAACCATGCCGCGCGGCGCGAGCGTCCAGCGCGCGATCCAGTCGATGAAATTGCGGATGGGCTCGCGCACCGAAGGCAAGTCGCGCTTTTCCGTGATAGTCTTGAGATTCGAACCGGAGGCGGACCGGCGCGTTTTCCACACGACCCCGGTGGCTTCGCGCGTCCCCAGCGGCACGGTAACGAAATCGCCGGGTTCGAGCGCCATGCCGGGCGGGACTTTGTAGGAATAGGAAATGTCCACGGCGACGGGCACGAGCACGTCTGCGACGAGGTCGCCGACGGGGCTTGCTTCGTTAGGGGATTCGCCGATCATGCGTGAGGCTTAGCATTGTAGCGCGCGAGGGGAAAAGGCGCGGCGAATCGACCGCCTTTTCAAGATATTTTCGAGCTTGAGACGACCGGCGAATTTCGCAGGGCATCTCGAAGGACTATCGATTTGGGCGCGGGCGTCGGAATTCCCGTCGGCGTCGCCATCACGGACAGGTTCGAATTCATCGTGCGGCGATCG
Source organism: Hyphomicrobiales bacterium (assembly GCA_025363375.1). Classification (GTDB taxonomy): domain Bacteria; phylum Pseudomonadota; class Alphaproteobacteria; order Rhizobiales; family Beijerinckiaceae; genus Terripilifer. Next base: position 547 of record JANYDZ010000569.1, on the reverse strand, counting down.
GCATGTCACAACGTCGAAACGACCGGCGGCAATGTCCGCGCGAGCTTCTTTGAGGCTTGCGTGCAAAGCCTCGCGTTCCGCCGCTTTCCCGCCATAAGCGGACTTCACGCGGCCTCACGCATAGTTGTCCCCGCCTCTACTCCGGCTGTATCCCCGCCGCCTTCGCAACCTCCCCCCATTTCGCCATCTCCGCCTTGATCAGCGCGGCGAATTCCGCTGGCGTGCCGCCGACGGGTTCGGCGCCTTCGAGGGCGAGGCGTTCTTTCATCGAGGGCGAATCGAGCACTTTCCTCGTTTCCGCGTGAAGCCGTTCAATCAGTTCCGGCGGCGTGCCGGCGGGCGCCAGCAGGCCGAACCATTGGATCGCCTCGAAGCCCGGCGCGCCGGCTTCCGCGATCGTCGGAAGGTCGGGGGCGTAGATCGAACGCTTGCCCGAGGAAATCGCCAGTGCCCGCAGCGCGCCGCCGTCGATCTGGGGTTTCGCCGAGAGGAAATTCACGGACATGCTGGTGACCCTGCCGCCGATGATGTCGAGCAGGGCGGGGCC
>JANYDZ010000557.1 GCA_025363375.1 Hyphomicrobiales bacterium | reverse complement strand
CAACCCCCAGTCCAGGTCCTCGTAATACAGGAAGTAGCGTTCCTCGAGCAGACCGATACGTCGGATACATTCGCGGGTGACATAGAATGCCGCGCCGGAAGGCGAGTCCAGTTCGGATTCCAGTTGTTTGACGTCCGGCTTTTCGTCCGCGGGAGACAGGCGGCCCACTGCGCGGGTGGACGCCAGACATGAATTCCATTTCAGTCCACGCGTCTGGACCAGATGCGGCGCGTCGGCGAGCAGAATGCGGCCGGTCACCATGCCCGCGCCGCTTGTGCGCGCGTAGGCGGCCAGATGCGCGAGCGCGTCGGCGTCGGGAGCCGCGTCCGGATTTAAAATGAAGGCTCCGGGCCATTCCCCCGCCGTCAGCAACGGTCCCAGCCATATGTTGATTCCGCCGCCGTAGCCGAGGTTTTCGGGCGCCTGTCCGACGAATACTTGCGCGTCGGATTCTTTCAGGCCGAAGGCGGCATGCGCGACAAATCGGGAGATATCGCAGGGGGGCGCGTGGGACGAAGCAACACAAATGTCGAGAGCGCCATTGAGCCGCAGGCAAAGCTCAGCATAGGCATTCGCGCCGCCATTTTCACAAATGTAGACGTCGAAGGCTGGTTCGCGCCGCGTCGCGCGCAGAGCCGCCAGGCAATCGAGGACATCGTCGCAGTTGCGGTAGGCGACAATCACGATCGGAATCGGCAAAACGGCCCGCATCGTGACTAATCTTCCCTTGCCGGCGTCAGGCGGTTCAGCGGCGATGGCTGTTTCAGCATTCGCTTACCATAGGGCTGCCGAGGGGGCCAAGTCGCGACGATGCGGATCGGGACTATCGTCAAGGTCAGGCTTTCCCTGCGCGCGGGGAGGCGGACATACGGCTGCGGTGTTGAACACGGGCTGTTCCAGGCGCCCCGGAAGGGCCGCGACGATGTCATGCTTTCGCCGTTTGCAAACCGCAGCATGAACCATCTACTTCCGGTCTTTTCGGGCGTCATGACGCCATGTGCGGCAGAGCACATCGGAGCAGCGCCCGATCGTAAACACTTGTTGCAACGAGGAACCGAACCAGAACCGGTTTCAATGGGAGCGCGTCATGTCGTCGAATTTCGCGGCGTCAATCGTAGTGGACATGGGGGCCGACGGCGGTTTGGAACTCGCGGGGGAACTTGGGCTGCCCGCGGAAATTCTTGGTCCGTTGCTGGCGGGCGCGCGCGCGCGCGGCTTTGCCGATGCGCTTGAATTGACAGGGCAGGCGGCATTCCTGCTGGATGATTCCGGCGCTGTTCTTCACATGACGTCCCATGCGGCGCGATGGATCGGCGCAGGGCTGCGCATCGCGGGGGGACATCTGGTCGGCCATGATTCTTCGGTCAATCAAAAGCTGGGCGCGATGATCGAAGCCGCGCTTGCCGGGCCATACGAGCAGGCTGACGCCGAGGATGTGCGCCTTGGCGAGGGAATCAAGGCGCGCATCCAGGCGAAGAGCTTTGGCGACGCCATGACCAAACCTTGCCAGCTTCTGAAGGCCGTGGTTCTCGTTGAAACCGTGGGTTGACGCCCGGAACGCCCGCCGCCGCGGAGAAAGTCGGATTCCTGAGTCTTTTCAGCGTTTTTTGCAATGCGAAGGGCTTGACGGACCGCGGGACCGCGGGTAGGTTCCGCCAACTTCTCGAAAGGCCGTAGGTTCGGCACTTCCCAGACGCCTCGTCCGGGACACTGGAACCTAAACGCTTTCGGCCTCACCGACTAGCAAGTCACATCCGGGCGCTCGCGAGAGTGGTCTGGTCTGGAGGCAAGACCTGGCGCGCAAGCACCCGGTCCTCTGCGATTCACCGCCGCCGCTCGCAAGAGCTGTGGCGTGTTTGGTTTTGCGTCTGAAATTCAGACGTGGAATTCGACGACATCAGGAATGGTTTTGGCTGTTCCCTTTGTCATGATTGTAATTTTTGCAACGTCTTGCAAAGGACGCCTATGCCGACGATCAGCCAGTTGATCCGCAAACCGCGGCACCCCAAAACCTATCGCGAGAAGGCCCGCCATATGCAGGCCTGTCCGCAAAAGCGCGGCGTTTGCACGCGCGTCTACACAACGACGCCGAAGAAGCCGAACTCGGCGCTTCGCAAGGTGGCCAAGGTGCGCCTCACCAATGGCTTCGAGGTCATCGGCTACATTCCCGGCGAAGGCCACAACCTTCAAGAGCACTCGGTCGTCATGATCCGTGGCGGCCGCGTCAAGGATTTGCCGGGCGTTCGCTATCATATTTTGCGCGGCGTGCTCGATACGCAGGGCGTCAAGGACCGCAAGCAACGCCGTTCGAAATACGGCGCGAAGCGTCCGAAGTAAGGAGAGTCTGCGATGTCACGCCGCCACAAGGCCGAAAAACGCGAATTCACGCCGGACGCCAAGTTTGGCGATCTCGTCGTCGCGAAATTTATGAATTCCATCATGTACGACGGCAAGAAGTCGACCGCCGAGACGATCGTTTACGGCGCTTTCGACGCGATCCAGACGAAGACCAAGCAGGATCCCCTGCCGATGTTCAAGCAGGCGCTCGAAAATGTGGCCCCGGCCATCGAAGTGCGCTCGCGGCGCGTCGGCGGCGCCACCTATCAGGTGCCGGTGGAAGTGCGCATGGAACGCCGTCAGGCGCTCGCCATTCGCTGGATTATCACAGCGGCACGCGACCGCAACGACAAGACGATGGTCGATCGTCTGTCGTCCGAACTGATGGACGCCGCGAACAACCGCGGCAACGCCGTCAAGAAACGCGAAGACACGCACCGGATGGCGGAAGCCAACCGCGCCTTCGCCCATTATCGCTGGTAATTGCAAGCACGCTTTTGCGCGCACGAGGAACGAACGATGCCCCGCGCCTATAAACTCGAGGACTACCGCAACTTCGGCATCATGGCCCACATTGACGCGGGCAAGACGACGACGACGGAGCGGATTCTCTATTATACCGGCAAGAGCCACAAGATCGGCGAAGTGCACGACGGCGCCGCGACCATGGATTTCATGGAGCAGGAGCAGGAGCGCGGCATCACGATCACGTCCGCTGCCACGACTGCATTCTGGAACGGCAAGCGCCTGAACATCATCGACACGCCCGGCCACGTCGATTTCACCATCGAAGTCGAGCGGTCGCTGCGCGTGCTCGACGGAGCGGTTGTGGTGCTCGATTCCAACCAGGGCGTTGAGCCGCAGACGGAAACCGTCTGGCGGCAGGGCGACAAGTATAAAGTTCCGCGCATCATTTTCGCGAACAAGATGGACAAGACCGGCGCTGATTTCTATCGCTGTATCGAAGACATCAAGGTGCGTCTCGGCGCGAAACCCATCGCGATCCAGTTGCCGATCGGTTCGGAAAATAATTTCGCCGGCCTTGTCGATCTGGTGCGGATGAAGGCCGTGATCTGGAACGGCGAAGGACTCGGCGCCGAGTTTGAAGCCAACGCGCCGATTCCCGACGATATGAAGGAAAAGTGCGACGAATATCGTCATATGATGATCGAGGCCGCCGTTGAGCTGGACGACGACGCGCTGTCGGCCTATCTCGACGGGACGGAGCCCGATGAAGCGACCTTGAACCGGCTTCTTCGCAAGGCGGTTCTGACCGGCGCCTTCTATCCGATGCTTTGCGGTTCGGCCTTCAAGAACAAGGGCGTGCAGCCTTTGCTCGACGCGGTCGTCGCCTATCTGCCCTCGCCGCTCGATCGCGGCGCCATCAACGGTATCGACTTCAAGACCGGCGCGGACACGATCCGCAATCCCGGCGATGATCAGCCGCTGTCGCTGCTGGCGTTCAAGATCATGGAGGACCCCTATGGCGTTCTCACGTTCGCGCGCATCTATTCCGGCACGCTCGCCAAGGGGCAGGCGCTGCTCAATTCGACGCGCGACAAGAACGAGCGGGTGGGACGCATGGTGCTCATGCACGCCAACAACCGCGAGGAAATCGCCGAAGCCTATTCGGGCGACATCGTCGCGCTCGTCGGCATGAAGGACACGCGCACGGGCGAAACCCTTTGCGATCCCAACAAGCCCGTCATTCTGGAGAAGATGGAATTCCCCGATCCCGTCATCGAACAGGCCGTCGAGCCGAAGACCAAGGCCGACCAGGAAAAGATGACGACGGCGTTGCTCAAACTGGCCAACGAAGATCCCTCGTTCCACGTTTCCTCCGATCAGGAATCCGGACAGACGATCATCAAGGGCATGGGCGAACTGCATCTTGAGATCAAGATCGACATCCTGCGCCGCACGCACAAGGTTGAAGTGACTGTTGGCGCGCCGCAGGTGGCC
>JANYDZ010000493.1 GCA_025363375.1 Hyphomicrobiales bacterium | reverse complement strand
GTCGAAGCTGTTCGCCGTCGCCTTCGCGCTCGGCAGCGGCCTGGCCGCGCTCGGCGGCGGACTTGGCGCGGATCTGCTCAGCGTCGGGCCTACCTATGCGCTGGAACATCTCGTTCGTTTCCTGATCGTCGTCGCCGTCGGCGGCCTTGGAAGCATCCGCGGCCCGTTTTTCGCGGCCCTGATCGTCGGGCTTACCGACACCGCCTTCAAATATCTCGCGCCCGAACTCGGCGCCTTTTTCATCTATGTGCTGACGATGGCGATCCTGCTGTGGCGCCCGCGCGGCCTGTTTGGATACGCGCGATGAGCGACGCCACATCGCCCGGTCCCGACCGCAAGGCGCAGATCGACGCCTTCGCGCGCCGCCACCGCTTCAAATGGTGGGAGGCCCTGCCCTGGCTTCTGGCCATCGGCGCCTTCTTCATCTTCGAGCCCTATCGCGCGCTTGGCGCGCAGATCTTCGCCACCGTTCTCTTCGCGTTGTCGCTCGACCTCATTATGGGTTACGCGGGCATTCTGACGCTTGGACATTCCGCTTTCTTCGGCGTCGGCGCCTATGTCTGCGGCGTTCTGTCCGTGCATGGCATGGGCGATCCCCTGCTGGGTCTGCTGGCCGCCGCGCTTGGCGCCGCGCTGGTCGGCTTCGCCTCGGGGGCGATCGTGTTGCGCACGAGCGGCCTGACGCTGCTGATGCAGACGCTCGTGGTGGCGGCGCTGTTGCAGGAACTCGCCAACAAGGCGCATTCGATCACCGGCGGTTCGGACGGATTGCTCGGCATGAAGATCACGCCGGTCCTCGGCGTTTTTCGCTTCGATCTCTTCGGCACGACCGCTTATGTATACAGCCTGGCCGTGCTCTTCATCGGCTGGCTCGTCGCGCGCAACATCGTGGAATCCCCGTTCGGGCGCTCGCTCACCGGCATTCGCGAAAACGTCAACCGCATGCACGCCATCGGCGCGCCGGTGGATCGACGCAAACTCATCGTTTACACGATCTCCGCCGCGATGGCGGGCGTGGCGGGCGCGCTCATCGCGCAAACAACCTCCCTCGTCGGCCTCGACTCGCTCGGCATCGAACGATCGGGCGATCTGCTGATCATGCTCATCATCGGCGGCCCTGGTAAACTGTACGGCGCCTTCATCGGCGCGCCCCTCTACATGATCGCGCGCGACCGCTTTTCCGAAATCAATCCGGTCTACTGGTATTTCTGGATCGGCCTGTTCATGGTTTTCATCGTCGTTTTCGCGCGCGGCGGCGTGCTCGGCATGATCGAACGCTGGCGCGAAAGGGGGCGGCGATGAGCGGCCTCGCCCTGGAGACCCGCGCGCTCTCGAAAGCCTTCGGCGCCCTCGCGGTGTCCCAGGACATCAATTTCAAGCTTGAGGCGGGCGCGCGCCACGCGCTCATTGGCCCCAATGGCGCGGGCAAGACCACCTTCGTCAACCTCGTCACCGGCGTCTTCGCGCCGACTTCGGGACGCATTTTCCTCGGCGACGAAGACGTCACGACAATGCCGCAAGCGCGCCGGGTCAAACGCGGCCTCGTTCGCACGTTCCAGATCAGCGCGTTGTTCAGGAAGCTTACTGTCCTCGAAAATGTCACCCTGACCATCTCCGAGCGCGAGGGCGTCGCCAACGACCTGTTTCGCCCGGCCGGCGCGCGCCGCGCCCTCATCGAGGAGGCCTATAGCCTGCTTGAACCACTCGGCCTGGCGGCGGAAGCCCTGCGTCCCGTCAGCGAACTGGCCTATGGCCGCCAGCGCATGGTCGAAATCGCCATGGCGCTGGCGCTCAAACCCAAAGTGCTGCTGCTCGACGAACCCGCCGCCGGCGTGCCGACAACCGAATCCGCCACCCTCGTCGACATGATCGAAAAGCTGCCGAAAGACATCGCCGTGCTGTTCATCGAACACGACATGGAACTTGTCTTTCGCGTCGCCAAACGCATCACCGTTCTGGTGCAGGGCGCCGTGCTCGTCGAGGGAACGCCCGCGCAAATCGCCGGCGATCCCAGGGTGCGCGAAGTCTATCTGGGGGAGCGCAAGCACACATGAGCGCGCCTCAAACGCCAAATTCCGGACCGACCCAGGGACTCGTGCTCGCCAACCTGCGGGCGGGATACGGCGAGACAATCGTCATCGACGACGTCTCGCTGGCGTTGGACCCTGGAGCGACACTGGCGTTGCTGGGCCGCAACGGAGTTGGCAAAACGACGCTGTTTTCCACCATCATGGGCCACACGACGCGGCACGGCGGCTCGATCAAATTCAACGGCGTGGAGATCGGCCGCCTCGCGCCTTATCAACGCGCGCTCAAGGGCCTCGCGCTGGTTCCGCAGGAGCGTGAAATCTTCAAATCGCTCACGCTCGAGGAAAATCTCGTTGTCGCCGAGCGCGCGGGACGCTGGAGCCTGCAGCGCGTCTACGAGTTCTTTCCCGGCCTCGCCGCGCGCCGAAAGAACCGCGGCGATCAGCTTTCCGGCGGCGAACAACAGATGCTCGCCATCGGCCGCGCGCTCATGGGCAACCCGACATTTCTTCTGTTGGACGAACCCATGGAGGGACTTGCCCCCGTCATCGTCGACGCCGTCCTCGCCGGCCTGCGCCGCCTCAAAAAAGAAGACGACATGGCGATGGTTCTCGTCGAACAACACGCGCGGCTCGCGCTGGAATTCGCCGAAAGCGCAATCGTGCTGGATCGCGGCAGAATCGTGTTTTCGGGCGCGAGCCGCGAATTGCTCGCCGCGCCGGAAAAAATGTCCGCGCTGCTGGGCGTCGCGGGCCGCGAAGGCGGCCGTTGAAGGTTGGTCATTCGAGCGCCGCGTCGCGGTTGAGCGCCCGTCCGGCATCGCGTCATAAAATGCGAAACAGCGACAGGCCTTTCCTTGGACCCGTCGCCGTTCGTTCAATTCCGGTTTTCGTGTCTCGCGGAAACCGGAATTCAAAGGCCGAAATGACGCCTCACAATCCCGCGAGGAAGCCGGTGGGATCGACGGGCGTCTTGTCCTTGCGCAATTCGAAGTGCAATTGCGGCGAGGCGACATTGCCGGTCTGACCGGATTTGGCGATGGTTTGACCGCGCGCGACCTTGTCGCCGCGCTTGACCGCGATGTCGCCATTGTTGGCGTAGGCCGACACATAACCATTGGGGTGCTTGATCAGGACCATGTTGCCGTAGCCCTTCAACTCGCTGCCCGAATAAATCACAGTGCCGCCTTCCGCCGCCTTGATCGAGGTTCCCTCCGGCAGAGCGATATTGATGCCGTCGTTGGCGCCGGCTTTGAAGCCCTGAATCACCCGGCCGCGGGCCGGCCAGCGGAACTCCGGCTTGTCGCCGGGATCCCCGACGTTTGCAGCCTTGGGATCGACGGAACCCGTGGTTGTCTCGTGATCGACGTTGTCCGGCGCCTTCTGGGCGACCACCGGCTGCTTCTGCTGCAGTCTGGCTTCCGCGATCTGCTTTTTCGTAAGCTTTTCGGCGGGAGCCTCGACCTTCGCGGTCTCGACCGGCTTCGCCGCCTTCGCGGTCTCGATCGGCTTTGCCAGCTTCGCGGTCTCTACTGGCTTTGCCGCCTTCGCGGCCTTTGCCTCAACCATCTTCGACGGCTTGCCCTCGGCCGATTTTGTCTCCACCGGTTTCGTCGCTTTGGCCTCGGCGACCGTCACCGGCTTCAAGGGAGCCGCCTTCGCGGTCTCCACCGGCTTAAGTTTGGCGGCGGGCTCGGCGCCCTTGACGAAGCGCAGCTTTTCCTTCGGCTTGGCGGGCGCGGTTGCGACCACGGCTTTGACCGGCTTTTCGACTTTCGCCGCTTCGGGCTTGCGAGCCTCGGTTTTGGGCGCTTCGGCGACGCGCACGGACGCCGGCGCCTTGTCTTCGTCCTGGGCGGAAGCGGGCGTTTTTGCGGATTGCGTGGCGGTCTGCTTGAGCGCGGCGGGCTTTGCCGCGGCGCTCGTGGCGCGGGCGCCCGTATAAACAGGCACGACGAGACGCGCGCCTGGCTGAATCTGCGAAGCCGAAGAAAATCCGTTGACGCGCACCAGCGCGTCTCCCGGCACGCCATAGCGGGTCGCCAGCATGGCGGCTGTCTCGCCTTGCGCGACAATGATCGGCGTGCCGCCTTCAGCCGACCAGCCGCTGATCGACGCCGTTTTCGCCAAAGGCGCCTGATTTGACGCTGGCGCCGGTTTGTTGATCGAAGCCGTGCTCATCGGAGCCGGCGTCGGCTGCCGCAGGCTCGCCTGGGGACTGGGAGTCGCCGGCGCGGAAAAGGAAGGACGCGGCGCCGAGACCGCTTTGGAGGCCAGTGATTTCCCGCTGACAGGCGCAAGCGGCGTTGACTGGATCGCCGAGCCGCGGCTCAACGCGCCGGCGCCCAGGGCTTGCGTTCCGCCGCCTAGCGCGGATTGCGTCGCGTAGGTTGCCGCCCCCTGTTGCGCAAGGCCATTGACGCCGCCGCCGCCAGGCATGATCGCGTTGCGACCGGACAAATTGGGGATGGTGGCGGTGGGAGTTAGGTCGGAACGCCCATCTTCAAAGAAACGGGTCGATTCGGACGAACAGCCCGCCAACAGGAGAGCGGCGGCGCCAGCGAGGGCGACGCGGATAGCATTGGTTGAACAGGACAGACGCAGTTGTACACGCATCGGATTACCCACACTTAACGCACATTCACTGCGAGGATTAGAAACCATGCGGGTTAAGGGAGGGTTTATGATGAATCAGATTTTTCGCCGCGGCGGCGGGAATCGTTCCAAATAAATGATCAAGTTGCTGATTTTATTAAATTAAAATGTGGTTGATTTTCCTGGGATGAGTTCGCTGGCGCGCATCGGGCCAAGCTCGCTCTCCCCCCAGCCCCCGACTTTCTCATCGCAAAGCCGCATCAGCGCGCCCTTGCCCGCCTGGTCATGGCGCGCGAAGACAATGACGCCTCTTTCCGCCACAAGGTTGATGATCGCATCGGGCATTCTGTCGAGCGCGCCGTGGATCAGCACCCGATCGAAGGCGCCGAGCGAGGCGTCCGGCGCCAGCCCGTCGCCGTGGACAATCCGCGCGGTATCGACGCCCAGTTGCCGCAAACGCACGGAGGCTTCCCGCGCCAGCGTCTGAAACCGTTCGAAAGAGACGACCTCCGCCGCGAGTTTGGCGAGGATGGCGGTCGCGTAGCCCGAGCCCGCGCCAATTTCGAGCACCCTGTGGTTGGGCGCGACGCGCAGCGCCTCCATCATCCGCGCGACGAGAAGCGGTTCCGGCATGGTTTGCCCGCAAGCGATCGGCAAGGCCACGTCCCGCCACGCGAGGTCCGTGTAAATATGCGGCACGAACAGATGCCGCGGCACGGTCTCCAGCGCCCGCAACACATCGAGATCGCCGAGGCCGCGCGCCCGCAGACGCAGCACAAAGGCCATGGTCGCCTCGGGATTCGGCGCAAAGAGATCCTTCTGCGCCACAGGCGAACGCGCCGTCACGAAAACAGCTCCGTCAGCCGCGCCTTGGTCGCCGCGTCCGTAAGATCGAGCTGCAAGGGCGTGATCGAAATTCGGCCGCTATAGACAGCGTCGAGATCGGTGCCTTCAGGCGGAATCGCGCGCGAGCGTCCGTAGCGGATCCAGAAATACGGCTTCTGACGCCCGTCCCTGCGTTCTTCAAGGCTGACGACGCTCATGTCGCGCCGGCCCTGCGCCGTCACCGAGACGCCCTTGATCTCGCCGGGCAGGCAGCCGGGAAAATTCACATTGATCAGCCGGTCGCGCGGCACGCCGTGCGCCAGCAGCTTTTTGACAATGCCGGGCGCGTGCGTTTCCGCGCAGGTCCAGTGCGTTTCGTCGCGCATGCCCGGCTGAAAGCCCTGCGAAAGCGCGATCGAGGGAATGCCAAGGATGGCGCCCTCGCGCGCGCCCGCCACCGTGCCGGAATAGAAAACATCTTCCGCCAGGTTGTGGCCGTGATTGACGCCGGACAGGATCAGGTCCGGCTTGCGATCGGCCATAACTTTGTGAATGCCCATCAGCACGCAATCGGTCGGCGTTCCCTTCACCGCGAAATGTTTCGGCGCGATTTCGCGCAGGCGCAGGGGATCGTTGAGCGACAGCGAATGAGCCACGCCGGATTGATCAAACTCAGGCGCGACAACGGTCACGTCGTCGGAGATTTGCGCGGCGATGCGCTCCAGCACGCACAGCCCATAGGCGTTGATCCCGTCGTCGTTGGTGATGAGGATGCGCATCAGGGGGGCGAACTCCGGCGGGTGTCGAGGATTTTCGCGAGGGCTTCCGAAGGGCGCATAGTCCCGAACCTCTTATAAGCGCCGCCATCCTACGCTTTGGCGGCGATTCTCTCCATCCCCCATATAGGGAAGTAAAACCGGAGGGATTGTGACCTGATCGTCGAGGGCGATCGCAAAGCGCTTTATTAGGGACGGCCCTTGCCGCGTTCGCTCAAAATCCGACGAACGACAAGCGCCATTTCGGGGACCGAGTAGCGAGCCGTGTCCCAAACTATGTCGAAATCAACATCGAAATACCCGTGCGCGACGACGTTTCGCGCGCGATAGGCCTTGTCCACCTTGAAATCGGGATTTCCGGTTCGCAGCGTTGCATCGAGCCGGGCGGCCCGCATCGCGGCTTCGCCAATGTTTTCGACGCATTTCGTGATAGCGTGCTGAAGCAGCATGGACTCCTGAAACCCCTCATAGTCCACGCCGCTCAAATGCGATGCGATGTGTTCAGCCCAGTCGAGAATATCCTGCAGAAACTCGTCCGCCGTCCGGACCGACTTCATAGCGGCCTCAAATCGTCGACGATATTCGCTTCGATCCGTTTGACCGCGCGCGGCGTCGCAATATCAAACCGCACGCCGGTCAGCGTCTCAAGTTCGATGGCTAGCCCCGCCAGATCGAACAGGGTCAAAATCCCCGCCTTTTCGACGAGCAAATCGACGTCGCTGCCCTCGTGGTCGTCGCCGCGCGCCACGGAGCCGAAGATGCGCGGGTTCGCCACGGGATAGCGCGCGATGATCGCGCGCACCGCGTCGATGTTTTGCGCGAGTGCTTCCGAGGGGCGCATGGCACATGACCTTTGGCGGACGCCAATTTACGCTTTGGCGCCGATTCTCTCCATCCCCCCCATATAGGGACGCAAAACCGGAGGGATTGTGACGCTGCCGTCGGCGTTCTGATAATTCTCAAGCACCGCGATCAGCGCGCGCCCCACCGCGACACCGGAGCCGTTCAGCGTATGCACGAAACGCGTGCCCTTGCCCTCAATCGGCCGATAACGCGCGTTCATGCGCCGCGCCTGGAACTCGCCGCAGACCGAACAGGACGAAATCTCGCGGAAACGGTTCTGTCCGGGCAACCACACTTCGATGTCGTAGGTCTTCTGGCTGGGGAAACCCATGTCGCCCGTGCACAGCGTCACCGTGCGGAAATGCAGGCCGAGGCGTTTGAGCACTTCTTCCGCGCACGCCGTCATGCGCTCGTGTTCCTGCAACGATTTTTCCGGCGTCGTGATCGAGACCAGCTCCACTTTGGTGAATTGATGCTGGCGGATCATGCCGCGCGTGTCGCGTCCCGCCGCGCCCGCTTCGGCGCGGAAACACGGGGTCAGCGCGGCGACGCGCATGGGCAGCTGCTTTTCATCGAGAATGCTGTCGCGCACGAGGTTTGTCAGCGGGACTTCGGCGGTGGGGATGAGCCAGAGGTGATCTGCTTTCAATCCAGCGCTCAACGCGGCTTCGTTCCAGGCCGCTGCGCTGCTTTGCCTATGTGCGAGGTCCGCATCGCTTTGAATTTCCGCTTCCGACAGGCGGGCAAAGTTGTCATAACTCGCCCGAGCGCCGGGGTTCGCGCTTACTTCTTTGGCAAAATCCCTGATCCCAACGCCTGCGAACTGATCATCGAGAAATTTCGGCAATTGCGCGGTCCCGAACATCGCGTCGTCGCGCACCAGGATCGGCGGGTTCACTTCCGTGTACCCGTGCTGATCCACATGCAGATCCACCATGAACTGCCCGAGCGCCCGCTCCAGCCGCGCCAGCGCGCCTTTCAACACGACGAACCGCGCGCCCGACATTTTCGCGGCGGCTTCAAAATCCATCATTCCCAGCGCTTCGCCGATCTCGAAATGCTCCTTTGGAACAAACCCATCGGGGAACGACGGCTTCACGCCCTCGACGCGCTCGACGATATTGTCGTGCTCGTCCTTGCCCATGGGCACTTGCGCCAGGGGTATGTTCGGCAATTCCGCCAGCGCCGTGTCGAGCGCGGCGATGGCGGATTTTTCCATGCCCGCCGCGCCTTCCATATCGTCTTTCAATTGCGCCACGCGCGCCTTCAGCGCTTCGGCGAGCGCGATGTCCTTTTTCTTCATCGCCTCGCCGATTTCCTTCGACAGACGGTTGCGCTCCTCCTGCCCGCCCTGCGCGGTGGCGATCAACCGCCGACGTTCGTCGTCGAGCCCGAGTAGATTGGCGACGATATTCGCGACCGCCTCATGTCCCATGTTGCGCGAGGCGAGCGAAGCCGCGAAGGCTTCGGCGTTTTCTCGGATCCATTTGATGTCGTGCATGGCGAAGGGCTCGGCTTTGTAGAGGGAGCCCCGCCATACCAGACCTGCCCCCCAAAACTCAAACGCGCATTCGCGCCAGCGCCTTGCCGCCAAAGGCGATCCAGCTCAACCCCGCCAGCACCAGCGCGCCGCCCAGATACTCGACCCGGCTGGTCGGCTCGTCGAACACGATCTGCGACGACAGAAATCCAAACACCGGCACCAGCAGCGAGAACGGCGCGACAATCGCGGCGGGATAACGGCTGAGCAAATTCGCCCACAGGGAATAGCCGACCAGCGTCGCGGCCCAGGCCAGAAAAGCCGCGCACAAAAACGAGTTCCAGCCAGGCGCTGCGAGCAGCTGGACCGCCTGCGGCCCGTCAATCAGCAAAGCCAGCAAAAACAGCGGCGCAATCGCGGCAAGGCTCGACCAGATGGTAAAGCCCAGCATATCGACGCGGCCCGCGAGCTTGCCGATAATATTGCCGGCGGACCACGACATCGCCGCCGCCATCACCAGCAAAAACGGCACAAGCGTCGCTCCGCCCGCCCGCGCCGAGCCGACCAGGACGAC
>JANYDZ010000469.1 GCA_025363375.1 Hyphomicrobiales bacterium | reverse complement strand
TGCTACTCCGCCAGCCGCGACCGGCAAAGTCGAAATCAATCGTTAATATATTCGCAAGAATTTGCAGCGATTCTGCGCGCTCCGGAAGCGCATGCCCTCGCCACGCCGGCGAAAACGGGACTGCGAAGCGTTGGCCGTGTGAAAGCCTTCCGGTCTTTCCGCGACATTTTGGGTCTCGCCATGAAAATCGCCATGAAAATCGCCGTGAAAATTGCCAGTAAAACCGCCATGACCGCCGCGCTCGCGGCTTCGCTTGCCTGCATGTCCTATCAGGCCCGGGCCGAAAACGGCCGCAACGGCGCCGCCGTTCTGGGAGGCGTCGCCGGCGTCGCCATCGGCGCGGCGGGCGCGACCATGTTGATGAACCAGCAGCGCCGTCCGGCGCCCGTGATGGTCGAGGAAGAGCCGGTCGTGCGCGAGCCCGCCTGCGCCATGCGCATGATGGACCTGTTCGACCGCGACGGAAACTTTGTGAAGAAAGACCGCGTCCGCGTCTGCCGCTGACGATCAATCCAACCTGAGCGGCAAGCGGATTGTCGCGGTGGCCATCGCCGCGATCCCCTCGCGGCGTCCGGTGAAGCCAAGGCGCTCGCTTGTGGTGGCTTTGACCGCGACCCGATCGATGGTCACGCCGAGAATTTCGGCAAGCCGCGCGCGAATGGCGTCGCGGTGCGGCGCGATTTTTGGCGCTTCGCAAATAAGTGTGGCGTCGACATGCGCGATCAGGCCGCCGCGTTCGCGCACGCCGCGCGCGGCGTGGCGCAGGAATATCTGCGAAGGCGCGCCGCGCCATTGCGGATCGGCAGGCGGAAAATGCGCGCCGATATCGCCGTCGGCGACAGCGCCGTAAAGCGCGTCGGCGACCGCGTGCGACAGCACGTCGGCGTCCGAATGGCCGGCCAGCGCGAAGTCATGCGGAATTCTGACGCCGCCAAGGCAGACGTGATCGCCCGCGCAAAAGGCGTGGACATCGAAACCCTGGCCCGTCCTTATGTCGGGATGTTCTCCCAGCAAGCGGGCTTCCGCGCGCAGAAAATCGTCCATGGTCGTGACCTTGAAATTATCGGGGTCGCCGGCGAACAGGTGAACGCAATGTCCCGCCCATTCGACGACGGCGGCGTCGTCGGTGAGGTCGCCAACTCCCGCGGCGCAGGCTTTTCGATGCGCATCCAGAACAAGTTGCAACCGGAAGGCCTGCGGCGTCTGCACGGCGCGCAGGCGGGCGCGGTCCGGAGTCGCCTCGACAAGGTTCTGGCGGTCGATGAGTTTGATCGTGTCGGCGACCGCGATGCCGGGGATCGCGGCGCCGCTTTTCCGGGCGGCCTCAATCGCATCATTGATTAAAGTGAATGATACGAAAGGCCGTGCAGAATCATGAATAAGAACAATATTTATCCCTGCGTTTTGGGCGCTAAGGCATTCCAGCCCCAGCCGCGCGCTGTCTTGTCGGCTGGCGCCGCCAAAAGTCGGCGGCAACAAGGAAGCCGAAGTCGCCGCGCTGATCGAGGCGAGGCTCGATCGATACAGCTCCAGCGCGGCGGGATCGATGACCGGCAGGAGCGCAGCGCCCGGCGCGGCCTTCGCAAGATTATCGAGCGCGATCGCCAGCAAGGGGCGACCGCAGAGCATGCGGTATTGTTTGGGGATCCCGGGGCCAATGCGAATGCCGCGCCCGGCGGCAACCACGACAATGGCGGTATCCGAGAAGTCTGCCTGTGAGGAAATCATGGACATGGCGCGCCATTTGCTGGATCGACATGTCGCGCTTTTGCAGGGGTGCGTCAAATTGATGATCGGGATTATCTTGCGCCGCAGCAAATTTTGTCTATGATATAGGCATGCTCGGTATTGCTCAAAATATAGACAATCCGCCCCTTCAGGTGGGCAATTTGGCGATTTCCGGTCGCGCCTTTCTCGCCCCGATGTCGGGCGTAACCGATGTGGGCATGCGCCGGGTCGCGCGCCGCTTTGGCGCTTCGCTGGTTGTTTCTGAAATGGTGGCCAGCGACGACTATGTTCGCGGTCATGAAGAAAGTCGCATTCGCGCCGAAGGCGCGGGCGTCGATCCTCATGTCGTGCAAATCGCCGGTTGCGATCCCCGCTGGATGGGCGAAGCGGCGCGTCTGGCCGAAGCGTCCGGCGCAGCCGTGGTCGATATCAACATGGGCTGTCCGGCCAAACGCGTAACCGGCGGCTATGCGGGCTCGGCGCTCATGCGCGAGCCCGAGCTTGCCCTGCGGCTTGTTGAAGCCACGGTCAGGGCTGTCCGCATACCTGTGACTCTCAAAATGCGCCTGGGCTGGGATGACGCGAGCCTGAACGCCGCGCAACTCGCCTATGCCGCGGAACAGGCGGGCGTCGCCCTCGTCGCCGTGCACGGACGCACACGTTGCCAGTTTTACAAGGGCAAGGCTGACTGGGCCGCGATCCGCGCGGTCAGCGAGGCCGTGTCGATCCCCGTCGTCGCCAACGGCGATTGCTCCAGCCTGGATGACGCGCGCCGCCTGCTCGCTGCTTCTGGAGCGGCGGCGGTTATGATCGGGCGCGCCGCGGTCGGGCGCCCATGGCTTGTCGGCGAGATCGCCGCAGGGCTCGCGGGCAGGCCGGCGCCCGTCCTTGGCGCCGGCGTGCGGCTCGCGGCGGCCCTTGAGCACTACGAATGTCTGCTTGGCCTTTTCGGCGTGGCTGTGGGCCTGCGTCATGCCCGCAAGCATCTGGCGGCTTACGCAGCCGTTGCGGGAGCGACGCCCGGCGCTGGCGCGGCCAGTGACCGCCTGAGGCTGCTGACGAGCGAAAGCCCGCGCGAGGTGTGTCAACTCCTGGCCGCCTGCATGGGCGCGAGCTTTGCCGGGGAGATTGCGGCATGACTTACAGCGCCGAAACGCCAGCGAGCGCGTCCATCATCGATCCTTCGGAACTTTTGAACGCGCTGCCGCATCCCGTCCTCGCGATCGCCGCGAATGGACTGGTTCTGGATGCGAATGCAGCCGCCGAGGTTTTCTTCGACATCAGCCGCGCAGCGATGCGGCGGCGACAATTTGCCGAAATGTTGCCCTTCGGGTCGCCGCTGCTGGCTTTGATTGACCAGGTTCGGGCGCACGGCTCCACTGTCAATGAATACAGGGTGGATTTGGGCACGCCGCGCATAGGCGCCGAAAGAATCGTCGATATTCACGCCTTTGCCATGCCGGGTTCCGCACAAGAAATAGTCATTATGCTGCAAGAACGTACAATTGCGGATAAGATGGACCGGCAATTGACGCATCGAGGGGCAGCCCGATCGGTTTCAGCGATGGCCTCAATGTTGGCGCACGAGATCAAGAACCCGCTTTCCGGCATCCGGGGCG
>JANYDZ010000418.1 GCA_025363375.1 Hyphomicrobiales bacterium | reverse complement strand
CTGCTGGAAGCGCGCGGCTTTGGCCTGTCCATCCTCGCGCAGGAATGGGGCCTCGACAGGACGCTCGCGTATATCAAGAAGCTGCTCGACAACAAGCCGATCATCACGAAGGGGGCTTCGCCGACGGCGGACGGCCTTGCTGGCGGACAAGGCTCCGTCGCCATTGGCGCGCTCGCCGCGCGTCTGTCGCTGTTCAAGGCGCAGGGCGCGCCCGTCGATTGGGCGCGCGTCGGGCCCATGCCGGCGCAGGTTGTGACGGTGTTTCCGGTCAACGGCGCGCCGCATCCCAACGCGGCGAAGCTGTGGGCCGCTTATTGGGCGAGCGCCGAAGCGCAGAAGATTTTCTACGATGAGCAGGGCTATGGCGTGCTCAATGGTCCGAGCGCGAACCCGCGCGGAAAAGAATATGAGAAGCTCGGGATTCCCGTCGTGTTTGAAACGGCCGCCGTGGAGGAGGGACGACGCAATCTGGAGATGGTGGCCAAAGCCATCGATGGATTGCAGTGAGGCGCGGCGGGCGCGGGCGGCACAGGTGAGCCAATGTCGGACCATGTGATTTTGGAGGGTGGGCGACCGGGCGTCGCCCGTGTCCAGTCGGCCGGCGCGGCAGCATTCGCGCGCCGGGCGCCGTTCGTCATGTTCGGCGCCGTACTGGCGGCGCTGGCTTGGGTCGCGGCCGCGCCTTTCCTCATGCTGGTTTATTCGAGCTTCACCGCCGAAAAGGACAAGCTGCCGTTCGAGACGACTCACTTGTCCTTCGCCAATTACATACACATCGTTCAGGACGCGAAGACGTGGGAGGTCATCGGCACGACGGCGCTGTTCACGATCGGTGCGACCTCCATCGGCATTGGAATCGCGATGTTTATGGCCTGGTTGATTGAGCGAACCGACGCGCCCTGCCGACGCTTTTTATTCGTCGCAACGCTGATCCCCATGGCGATCCCCAGCATGATCTACGCCATGGCCTGGATACAGCTCGGCGGGCCGAACAATGGTTTCATCAACACAAGTCTTGCGAACATGGGACTCGGGTTTTTGCAGTTCAACGTGTTTTCGCTGTGGAGCATGATCGTCATCCAGGGGGCGTCGCTGGCCTCGCACGCCTACCTCCTCATAGCCGTTGCCTTCCGCACCTTCGACACAAGCTGGGAAGAGCAAAGCTTTATCTGCGGACACGGGCGTTTTGCGACGCTTTTTTCCATTACGCTGCCGATGTTGAAGCCGGCGCTGCTGGCGGCGGCGTTGTTCTTCACGGTGGTGTCGATGGAGACGTTCGACATTCCCGTGACGCTTGGATTGACGTCGCATGTGCAGGTGGTGAGCACGCAGATCTACTGGAGCACGCACCCCGAAAGCGGGCGTCTGCCGGACTATGGGCTCGCCAGCGCGCTCGCCATTTTCCTTGTGGCCATCGCCTTCGCGCTGATCCATCTCTACCAACGCGCGACGCGCCACGCGAAAAAATTTGTGACGATCACGGCGCGCGGCTATCGCCCGCGCCGCATGCCGCTGGGCGCCTGGCGGTGGCCCTTGTTCGCGGCGGCGATGATGTTCGTCGTCGCGGCGGTGGCGATGCCGCTGTTCATCCTGATCTGGCGCAGCCTGTTGCGCTTTTACCAATATCCCTCGCTCAACGCGCTCAATCTGCTCAACGTCAATTCCTACCGCAATATTTTTGGCGATCCCGACATTCCCGGCGTGCTGGCAAACACCGCGAAAATGGCGTTGGCCGCCGCCGGCGCCACGACAATTCTGGCGGCGGCGACCGCGTGGCAAGTCGTGCGCGGTTCGATCGGCGCGGCGTGGCGGCGCAGGCTCAACACGCTGGCTTTCTTTCCGCAGTCGTTGCCGAGCGTCGTCGTCGGCCTGGCGCTGATATTTATTTATCTATGGCTGCCGGTTCCCGTCTACGGGACCCTTTGGATCATTGGCCTCGCCATGGTGACGCGGTTTCTGGCCTACAGCGTCGGCGCCTTGATCGCGGCGCAGATGCAAATCTCTCCGGAGCTTGAAGAAGCTTCGCGGATCGCCGGCGTAGGGCGCATGCGCACCTATCTTCAAATCGTGCTGCCGTTGATTTTTCCCGCGCTCGTCGCGGCGTTTTTGTGGGTGCTGATTCATATCGTGCGCGAACTCGGCTTGTCGCTCATGCTTTACACGCTGCAATCCCAGGTGCTGTCGACGAAGATCTGGCTGCTGTGGGAAAACGGGCGCGTGGCCGACGCCTGCGCCACAGGGGTCATGACGGTCGCGGCGTTGCTTGCCCTGCTTGCGTTGCCATCTGTCGGCGCCGGGTTGCGCGCGCTTTTTTCGCGTCGCGCGCGAAATCATTTGAACCCATGTGAAACAGCAAAGACCGCCGCATGATCGTCGCTGAAAGCCTCGTCAAGACCTACGAAGGCGCGAAGGCGCCCGTGTTGAAAGGCGTCTCGTTCCAGGTGGAGCGCGGCGAAGTCTATACGCTGCTGGGTCCGAGCGGCTGCGGCAAAACGACGTCTCTGCGCGCGGTCGCGGGGTTGGAGAGCGCCGACAGCGGCCGTATTCTGCTGGATGGGCGCGTCGTGTTTTCCAGCAAGGAGAGGATCAACGTTCCCCCCGACAAGCGAAATATCGGGATGGTGTTTCAATCCTACGCGATCTGGCCGCATATGAGCGTCTCCAAAAACGTCGCCTATCCCTTGCAGGGACGCGGCCTCTCGAACGACGAAATTCGCAAGCGCGTGTCGCGCGCGCTCGAGGTGGTGGGCCTGCTTGAGCTTGCCGAGCGTCCCTCGCCCAATCTCAGCGGCGGACAACAGCAGCGCGTCGCGCTGGCGCGCGCCATTGTGGCGGAGACGTCCGTGTTGCTGCTCGACGAGCCCTTGTCCAATCTCGACGCCAAGCTGCGCGAACAGATGCGGCGCGATCTGGCGGCGCTGCAGCGCCAGCTCGGGCACTCGACTATTTATGTCACGCACGACCAAGAGGAGGCGCTGGCGCTCTCGCACCGGGTTGCGTTGATGCGCGACGGCGAAATCGTGGAAGAGGGCAAGCCCATGGCGATGTACCAGCACCCGCAACATCCGTTCACCGCGGCCTTTCTGGGCGCGGCGAATTTCGCGCCCTGCGTAATCGTCGGCCAGGCGAGGCCCGGCGACATGATTGAGGCGGACACCCCCTTTGGGCGCTTTTCAGGCGTTGCGCGGCTAGGCGAGGATCGCGAGGCGAAGCTGTTTTTTCGCCCGCATATGGCGCGGCTTGAGGATTTCGACGCGCCCCCGCGCGTCAATCGCGGCGTGGCGGAGATCGCCGAATATTCATTCCTTGGCGAAGTCCTGGAGATAATGGCGCGCAAGGGAGACTCGGCGATCCGCATCAGAACGGCGCCCGGTCCCCGCGCGGCGGCGGGCGCGCGGATCGCGTTTGGCGTCGATCCCGAACACAGCGCCATTTTTTTGCCGCGCGCGTGATTTTTCGCGCGCGGCGCGGTTGCGGCGGATCGCTTACAGCCGCTCTTTCAGAAAGCGCAGCAGCCGCGGCGCGAGGAAGCCTGGGAAGCTGCCGGGCTCATCGAGCGGTTCGCTCAGCCAGAAATGCGGGGCCTGGACGACGCAGGTGCGCACGTAGACTTCGGCGCGCTTGAGCGCGTGCAACAGGCGATGCGATTGCGCGGAGGGACTGACGATGTCGTCGGCCGCGCCCCATGACATGAAGAAAGCCGTCTGGTTGTTGGCCTTGGTCACATAGTTGATGGGCGAAGCCCGGTGAAACAGGAAGGGGTCTTCGAGCGGCGACGTTCCCAAAAAGACTTCCGAGCCGCTTTTTGACGGCGCCAGCGATTGGTCGAATTCCCATTGGCACAGCATGTCGTAGACGCCGTAAACGGGGACGCAAACCTTTACCTTTGTCGAGACGCCCTTGTAGGCGTCGTCGGGCTGGCCGGCGAATTCGGGATGATCGCCGGCGAGCGCCGTGAGGGCGGCAAGGTGGCCGCCGGCGGAATCGCCGATGATGGCGAGGCGTTGCGGATCGACGCCAAGACCGGCGCCCTTGCCGCGCAGAAACTGCACGCCCGCGCGGGCATCGTGAACAGCGGCGGGATATTTGTTCCTGGGCGCGAAGCGATAGGAAATCGCGAAGAGGCCGATGCCGTGTTTGGCGAGATAATTGCCGAGATGCTTGTAATTGGAGCGTTGGCCGCGCTGCCATGCGCCGCCATGGACGGCGACAAGGCAGGGGACGTTGTGCGCGTCCGTCGGCAGATAGAGGTCGCCCGCGAGGGCGTCGTCGCCGCGTTTGACGTATTCGAGGCCTTCGATGATTTTCACCTGTGGGGCGGGGGCGTCGTGCATGTTGTCTCTCCTTTCGCGATAGGGTGTTGAAGCTCTTGTCAGGAATTGCCCGGCATCAAGGCGGTGCAACCGCCGTCAACGAAAAGCGCGGTGGCCACGATGAACGAGGACTCGTCCGAGACGAGAAACAACACGGCGTTGGCAAGGTCGTTCGGCACGCCGGGACGGCCCACGAGGTTCAGCACGGGGCGCGTTGGGTCGAACTCGTCCTTGCCGACGGGCGAACCGATCTTGTTGGGCACGACGGCGTTGACGCGGATGTTGTGCGGGGCGAGTTGGATCGCCATGGATTTCGTCAGGTTCACAACGCCGCCTTTTGCGGCGGTGTATCCGGTGGCGCGGTCGCGGCCATAATAGCCCGAAGTCGAGGAGACATTGACGATCTTGCCGCCCTTGCCGCCTGAAATCATCTCCTTCGCCGCGGCCCTGCCGAAGAGGAAGGGCGAGGTCAGGGTGATCGCGAGAACGCGGTTCCAGTCCTCGAGCGTAATGTCGAACATGTTCTTGTTGTCCGAGACGGCGGCGTTGTTGACGAGAATATCGACGCGGCCGAAGGCGGCTTTTACGTCGGCGACGCATTTCAGTATGTCGGCTTCCTTGCCGACGTCGCAAACGAAGGCTTTCGCCTTGCCGCCCGCCGCGACAATATCGGCCGCGACCTTGTCGCCGCGCGCCTTGTCGAGATCGACGACGGCGATGGCCGCGCCCTCGCGCGCGAGAAGTTTCGACGTGTCTTCGCCGATGTTGCGGCCCGCGCCGGTGACGATGGCGACCTGGTCTTTCAGTTTCATGGCTTGCTCCTGTGTGTCTGTTGCGCGTTTGGCGTGCGAACCTCGCGTCCTTCAGCGCACGGCGCGCAATTGTTTTGTCGCGCTTTCGTCCAGCGTATATTTGCGCCCCGTTCGTGTCACGGCCACGCCGAAATCACGTTGCGCGGCTTGTGTCGAGACGTAGCCTTCGTTGATGTCGGAGACGACAAGCGCAGGGTCGCGCGCAAAGGCATCGCCGAGCCCGCCGCCGCCGGGCGTGTCGAGACAGAAGGTGTCGCCGCCCTTGAGGGGATAATCGGCGTAGCGGGTTGGCAGGCGCTTTTCGCCTTCGCGGCCGGGATTGACGACGATGTCGCCGGTGCGGCCCTTGCCGCCTTTCGCCGCGCCTTCGGGCGCGATGACATGCTTGGTGGAACGAATGGAAAAGCGCGCGTCCGCGAGGTTCACATATTCACGGCGGATGCCGAGACCGCCGCGAAACCGCCCGACGCCGCCGGAATCGGGGATCAATTCAAAGCGCGTGACGCGCGTGGGGAATTCGCTTTCGATGATTTCGATGGGGGCGATCTTGGCGTTGGATTGATTGACGGACGTGCCGGATTGACCATCTTTCGTCGCGCGCGCGCCGCCGCCGCCGCCGAGAATTTCATATTGCACATAGCTCTGACCGGCCTTGGTGCTGCGTCCGCCCAGGATGATGGAGCGGCTGCCGCAACTATCGGCGCGCGCTTTGGCGGGCATGATGTTGACGAGGGCGCCGAAAACGGCTTCGACTGTGGCGTGAACCGTGGGGTTGTAGGTGTTCACGGGCGCGGGAAAGCGCGGGTTCATGATCGAGCCTTCGCGCGTTTTAAGTTCAAACGCGTTCATCAGGCCGGAGTTGATGAAGATGTGCGGGTCCACGAGCGCGATGAGGCAATAGGCGATGGCGCCGCGCACCAGCGGGGGACGAATGTTGGCGGGGCCGACCGCTTGATCGTCGCTGCCGGTGAAATCGAAGCTGATGTGATCGCCCTTTTTCTCGACGACGACGTGAATGCGCACGGGTTGGTTGAGGCGCACGCCATCGTCGTCGACGAAGCGTTCAGCCTCGTAGCGCCCGTCTTGCCACTCGGCGATGGCGGCGCGCATGCGGCGCTCGCTGAGTTCCAGCAGGCGGTCAAAACAGGCGAGTGCGGCGGCGGCGCCGAACTTGCCGATGAGCTCGTTGAGGCGCTGTTCGCCGAGACGGCTTGAGCCCAGTTGTCCCCTGATGTCGCCGAGCACAAGTTCGGGCGTGCGCGAGTTGCAGGCGATGATGCGCTCGATCTCGGTGTTGCGCTGGAAGCCGCGTTGATAACGCACCGCCGGCAAGTGCAGGCCCTCGTTGAAAGTTTCCTTCGCTTGTCCCGAACACGAACCCGGAACAGGGCCGCCGATGTCGCCCTTGTGCGCGATGGAGGCGCAGAAACCGACCAGCGCGCCCGCGTGAAAGGCGGGTGTGATCACGCACATGTCGGGCGCGTGCGGCGAGCCGCCTTCATAGGGATGATTGATCAGGTAGGCGTCGCCCTCGGCGATATCGTCATAGGCGCGGAGCACGGCTTCGCAGCAGGCGGGGAAGGAGCCGATGTGCAGGGGCAGCACAACGTGCTGGGCCACGACCTGTCCACGCGCGTCCATCAGGGCGCAGGAGGCGTCCTGACTCTCGCGCACGATGGTCGAATAGCCGGTGCGGAACAGCGAATTTTGCATTTCCTGCACAATGCCGTCGAGGGAAGCCTTGATGATCTCAAGCTCTACAGCGTCGATGGATCTTTGGGCGTCGATTGTTTTTGGCGCGCTCATGTCATGCGGCTCCGATGATGAGATTGCGGTATTCATCGACGCGAACTTTTCCGCCCGGCGGGATCACCGTCGTGCAATCGAGCTGATCGACGACAGCCGGGCCGTGGAAGGTCACGCCGACGTCGAGATGTTCGCGTTGGTAGACCGGACAGCTCACGCTTGCGCCGTCGAAGCGCACGGGGCGCGTCTCGCGCAGGGCGGCTTCGAGCTTTTCGCCGGTCGGTTTGAACGTCGGGAGATCGACGGGCGGCACGCGTCCCACGCCGCGCAGGCGCCACGAGACGATTTCCACGGGTTCGTCGGGGGCGGTGTGGCCGAAGGTCTTTTTGTGTTCTTCATCGAACGCGCGGCGCAAGGTCTTGAGGTCGCCGGCCCGCAACGGCGCGGAACAGGGCAGGGTCATTTCATAGCCTTGACCGGCATAGCGCATGTCGAGCGCGTATTCGATGAATACGCGGTCTTCCGGGAAGCTTTCATCGCGCAAGTCGGCGCGGGCCTCGGCTTCGAGCTCGGCGAAGACGGCGTTGATGGCGGCCTCGTCGGCGTTTGCAAGATTGGTCATGCGCGAGCGGATATAATCGTGCTTCACGTCGGACATGACGAGGCCCATGGCGGAATAGACGCCTGGATAGAGCGGCACGATGACGCCGGCCATGCCCAGCTCTTTCGCGATCGCGCAGGCGTGCAGGGGCCCCGCGCCGCCAAACGCCAGCAGCATGAAGTCGCGCAGATCGTGACCGCGCATGGTGGAGATCGCCTTGATGGCCTCCTGCATCTTTACGTTGATGATGCGCACGACGCCTTCAGCGGCGGCTTCGATTTCCATGCCGAGCGGCCTGGCGACGGCGTTCTCAACGGCGGCGCGGGCCAGTGCGCGGTCAAGCTTCATCCTGCCTGCCAGGAAATTGTCTTCGCCGAGATTGCCCAGGACAAGGTTGCAATCTGTGATGGTTGGCTGATCGCCGCCGCGCATGTAGCACGCGGGGCCCGGCACGGCGCCTGCGCTTTGCGGGCCGACGGTAAGTTCGCCGAAGCGATCGACGCGCGCGAGCGTGCCGCCGCCGGCGCTGACGGTGTTGATGTCGATCATGGGGAGAGCGACATCGCGTCCCTCGACCTTGCCGCGGTTGGAAACGGAGGGTTCGCCGTCCTTGATCAGCGCGACATCGCAGCTTGTGCCGCCCATGTCGAAGGTCACGAGATTTTTGAAGCCCGTGGCGCCGCATGCTTGCAGGCTCGCCATGATGCCGCCGGCGGGCCCCGAGAGAACGGTGGCGACGGCTTTCTTCGCGGTGGCGGAAAAGGTCGACATGCCGCCGTTCGACTGCATGATGTATTTTTGCGGCGTCGTCACGCCCGCCTGATTGAGCCTGTCGTCGAGGTTCTCGATGTAACGCGCGAGGATGGGCGACAGGTACGCGTTGATGATGGTCGTCGATAGGCGATAATATTCGCGGATCTGCGGCACGATTTCGCTGGAGAGCGAGACGTTGCAGCCCGGGATTTCCTCGTTGATGATTTCGCGCACGCGGCGTTCGTGCCGCGGGGCCAAAAACGAGAACAGGAGGCACACAGCGACGGCCTGCACGTCCTCCTCGCGAAGTTCGCGGACGGTTTTGCGCAACGCGTCCTCGTCGAGCGGCAGCAGCACTTGCCCGTCAAAGGCCACGCGCTCGCTGACTTCGCCGGTGCGGCTTGGCGGGACGAGCTTGGCGGGGCGGTCATAGAGAATGTCGAAAATGGCGGGGCCGTGCGGGCGCGATTGCTCCGCGACTTCGTATATGCCGCGAAAACCCTTTGTCACCAGCAGGCCGCAGCGCACGCCCTTGCCTTCCAGCAGGGCGTTGGTGCTGACGGTGGTGCCGTGGCAGAAATATTTGATGTCCTTCGGCGCGACGCCCGTGGCGATCAACAGCTCGACGCCGGCGAGAATGGCGCGCGAAGGATCGTCCGGCGTCGAGGGGACCTTGGCGATGGCGACTTCGCGCGTTTCGTCGTTCACATAGACAAAATCGGAGAACGTGCCCCCGGTGTCGACGGTCAATCTGTAGTCGGCCATCCCAGCTCGCATCCTTATACGTGAACAACATGAGTTTAACGTGCGCGCGCAGTTCTACCGGGCGAATTCAAGGCCGTAAACCCGTCGAGCGCGCCGCTGCCGCATTGCTATTCTGGCTCCGTTCGGCGTAGCCTGCGGCGGCGCATTTACGGAAGGGTGATTGCATGAGGGGCTGGGTGATATCGGCTGTCGCGGGAGCTTGGGCCGCGTTTGCCCACGCCGGGTTTGCGCTGGCCGGCCCCGAGGTGAAAATCGGCGACAATGTTTTCCTGTTGCCGGACCCGAAGGCCAAGGTCATCACGCTCTGGATGGTCGTCAACGCGGGTTGCCGCGACGAGGAGGGAGGGCAATGCGCCGGCCTTGCCCATTACCTCGAACATCTCATGTTTATCGGCCGCGACGGGAAACAGGAATTCAACACCGCGCAGGTTTTCGCGGCCGGGCAGACCAACGCATTCACATCGATGCAGGCGACCGCCTATTACCAGACCGCGCCGGCGCGCGAGGGGCAGGTCGTGGCCGATCTCGAAAAATTGTTCGATCGTTATTCCGAGCGGCTGCGCGGCATCGACATCGCGGAGGACGCGGCGGCGCGCGAACGCAACGTTGTGCTGCAGGAGTTTAATTTTCGCAAATCGGACTCCGTGCGCAGAAATTTCTACACGGCGATGAACAAAAAGCTGCAACCCGATCATCCCATCAGCCAGCCGGTGATCGGAAGCAAGGAGGACATTGCGGCGTTCAGCGTTGAGAAGGCGAAGGCTTTTCATCAGCGTTGGTACGCCAAGAACAACATCAATTTTCTCGTGTATGGGCCGGTCGGCGCGGATGACGTGAAGGCGCTGGCCGCGAAATACATCGATCCGCTGCCCAGAAAGAAGGTTCCCTCGCGCGCCTGGCTGGACGCGCGCCGCAGTTTCGAACCTCTCGACGGGCTTGTCAGCGTGAACGATCCCGAAGCGCAACGCCGCGAAGTGTTGCTGGAGAAAATCGTGCGCTACGAAGACGCCGATCCTCTGCAAACCGGGATATCGAACGCCATTTTATTCGATTACCTCAACAGCCAGATCAAGGGCAGTCTGCAAGATGTTTTCGTTGAAAACAGGCGGCTTGTGTCGCAGATTCATGTTTCTGTGACCCCGATTGGCGCCGGCGCCATGTGGTATTCCGTCGCCGCGACACTGGAAGACGCGACGACGCCGGAGGCGATGAAAGCCGAGATTGCCGCGTATTTCGCCAATCTTGAGAAGAGCGGCGTTGAGGCGTCGGTCGTTGAACGGTTGAAAAAACGCCGGGCGTCGAGCAATCAGGAAATCGACAAGGACCCGCAGAAGTCATTGTCGGCGCTGCAATCGTGGTTCTCGAATAATAGTTCCTATGCCGACTGGCTGACGCGGGGCGAGCGGCTGGCGGCTGTGACCGCGCCAGGGATGGCGCCGGTTCTGAAAGCCATGGCGGGGCCTGGCCGGCAAGTCTTCGGCGTCCTGACGCCGCAAAAATGAACCTTTGTCGCCGGGGAAATCACATGGCTGTTTTCGGAATAACTCGAACTCTTGTCGCAAGTCTTGCCTGCTGCGCCGGCATGGCGTTCGCGCAGGGGGCTGAAATGTTCGGTCTCGCGAAAACGCTGGGTGGGCTGCCTTTCTGGCATTTGCAGCGCGTGGACGCGCAGCGCGCGGTGATTGTCGCTGATTTTGCCGACGCTTTCGCGCTCAATCACGCCGACAAAATCGCAGCGCCGCTGGTGGGCGCCGCGCTCATGGGCTACGGCCCCAAGGGCATGTCGTCAGGCGAGTTCAACGAGCAGATGAAGGATGTGCAAGCCCGCTGCGGCGTTTCGGCGAACATTATGTCATCGGTTTTCTCGGTGGA
This sequence comes from Hyphomicrobiales bacterium, assembly GCA_025363375.1. GTDB lineage: Bacteria > Pseudomonadota > Alphaproteobacteria > Rhizobiales > Beijerinckiaceae > Terripilifer. The sequence continues at coordinate 2,826 of JANYDZ010000418.1, read as the reverse complement.
GGCGAAGCCGGAGGATATCGCGGAGGCGTTGGACGCGTGTTTTCACATCGTCACGGAGCCCGCGCTGCGCGACAAGGACATCGAACGGTTGCGCAAATCGTCCGCCGATGGCCGGGCGCGGCAGGAGCAGGACCGCGGCTCGCTCGCGGGTCTCGTCATGCGGCAACTGGTGCTGGTCAATGGGCCTTTCGGGCGCTGGAGCGAGCCCGACGAGGTCGCGAAAATCACAGCGGGCGACGCGGATTTGTGGCGGCGCGAGGTGTTTGCGCGCGACAATCTGACGATTGTCGCGGTTGGCGCTCAAGACGCGGCGGCTTTCGGCGTCATGATCGACAAGAATTTTTCGCAATTGCCGGAAAAGGCCGCTGTGAAAGCCGGTGTCGCGCCCGCGCCCGTCTATCCCGCAAAAACCATTGTGCTGGAGCGCGAGGGCGCGCAGACCGCCATCGTTCTGGAAAACGCGGTCAATATCGAGGCGTCGGAAGGGCCGGCCGTGACGATCGGAAACAATGTGCTTGGCGGCGGCATGGACCGCCGGCTCGGCAAAGCGGTGCGCGGCGAGCAAGGCGCGACCTATGGAATTGGTTCGGGCATCGGGCAGGCGGCGCCGGGGCAGCGTAGCTTCTCCATTCGCTCGGCGCTCGCCAATGATCTGGCGGCCGGAGGGCTCAAACGGGCTCGCGAGGAATATGAAAACTGGCGCCTCAACGGCGTGAGCGAAGTCGAGAACGAGGCCTCGCGCAGTTTGCTGGCGACGAGCATCGACAAAGGCGCGGCGGAGCCTGGCGGCAAGGCCTACGCGCTGGTCAACATGCTGCGCACGAGCCGCACCGCTGAGGATGAGGCGCTTTATACGGAACGGATGCGCGCCACGCCCGCAATTGAAGTTAACCGCGTGCTGCGCGCGCGCATGCCGGAAAAGCTGACGACGGTGATTGTCGCGCCGAAAGCCGACGGGTACAACGCCGATTGCGTTATTCGCGACGTGAAGGAAGTCGCGCGCTGCCGGTGACCTGCGCTTACGCCAGCCGGTCCCCCAGCAAAAACTCCAGCGCCCGGTCGAGCCTGATGTGCGGCAATGGCGCGAATTCGCCCCTCGCGTTGAGCTGGGCCGCGGGCGGGCGAAAGCGCACGAAGCGGTAGTCGCCCTCGCCGTCGGGCACCGCCAGGGCGTCGCCGCGAAAGACCGCGCGCGGGTCGGCCGGCAGATCGCCGGGAAAGATTGCCGCCTCGGCCTTGCCGTCGAAGAGATCGCCATTGACGCGCTCGCCGTCAAGCGGCACGCCAACGATCGCGTCGAGCGTCCCGCCCCCATGCTTGACGCTGGCTTCGCGCGTGGCGCGCACGGCGGCGAGCGCGATCACGTCGATGTCGCTGCCTTGCGCTTCGGCGCGGTTGATGGCGCGCGCGACGAGATGGCGCAGGATCGCCTCCAGCCTGTCATGACTGGTGTGATGCAGATGATCGGCCTTCGTCGCGGCAAACAGAATTTTGTCAATGCGGGGACGGAAGATTTGACCGAGCAGGCTTGAGCGTCCGGCTCGAAAGGCGGTGAGAACATCGGTCATCGCGGTTTCGAGATCGCGCACCGCGGCCGGGCCGGAGTTCAGCGCGGAGAGCGCGTCGACCAGCACGATCTGACGGTCGAGCCGGGCAAAATGATCGCGGAAAAAGGGTTTCACGACGACGGCTTTGTAGGCCTCGTAGCGTCGCCGCATCATGGCTGCCAGCGAGCCGTCGGGAATTTCGGCGCCTTCAACGATGGTCAAAGGCGCGAAGGTCAACGCCGGCGATCCCTCGAGATCGCCGGGCATGAGGAAGCGCCCCGGCGGCAGGGTCGAGAGCGCGTATTTTTCGCCGCGCGCGGCGCGCAGATAAGCGGTGAACAGGGCCGCCGCCTTTTGCGATGTCTCTTCAACGAAGGGCGCGGCGGGATCCAGAGAGGCGAGAAAGCCGCGCCAGTCCGCTGCGAGCGGCGCGCGCGCCGCGGCGGCGCTTGCTTCAAGCGTCTCGCGCGACCATTGCGCGTAATCTTTCGTCAACAGCGGCAGGTCAAGCAGCCATTCGCCGGGATAGTCGACGATGTCGAGCGCGAGACTCCGCGGCCCCTTGCGCCAACCCGTTTGACGCTCGAATTCGAGAGTGACGCGCAGTTCCGAAATGTTGCGCGTCGAGCTTGGCCAACGGCGTTTTTCGGCGCCTTCAACGCCGCCGGTGAGGGCAACGAGATGTTCTTCGTAGGCAAAGCGGGGCACGTGCAGATCGGGTTGTGGATCGAGAGTCGCGCGGGCGAGGCGACCCTCAGCCGACACGCGAAATACCGGCAGTTTGCCGTTGTTGGCGAGGTTGTGAATCAGCGCGGTGAGAAACACTGTCTTGCCGGCGCGGGAAAGCCCGGTGACGCCGAGCCGCAAGCCGCCGCCGGCGACATAGTCAGCCAGACTGCGCGCGGCGATGCTGGTCTCGAAAGCGAGATCGGAGAGGAACGGCAAGGCGGGTCCCAGCGTCGGTTGAAGCCCCTATGTAGGCATGGACGGAGCGATTCGAAAGATGTCGCCCCGTCGCGGGCGTCGGGATCGCGCGCGCGTATAGCGAACGCCGGTCGCCGCCGGGCGCGTCCGCCCGGTTTGACAAGCAGCGCTTTCCAAGAGGTCATCGGGCGCGTCTTCAGCGCCGCTACTCGAAGTTTTTCACCCGAGTAGACGAAACGTTTACCGTTTCTTGGCAGACGCAAGTTACACTGATCGCGGATTTTCGGAGCGATTCGAACATGTTGAGACTGTGTGGTTCCCTGTTGGCCTGCGCGGCTTTTTTTGCGCGCCTCGG
>JANYDZ010000358.1 GCA_025363375.1 Hyphomicrobiales bacterium | reverse complement strand
CGCGCGGCGGCGGTGGCTTCCCACGCGCCGGGCTCGACGCTCATCTTCCATTTCTTCTCGACGAAGGCCTCGTCGTTGACCCATTTCTTGTCGACGAACATCGTGTCGACGACGCGGCGCATGTGTTCCTTCGTGCCGTCGTAGGTGTTGAGCACCTTGCGCGCGGCGTTGTCCGGCGCGTCGCCGCCGCCCGAGCAACACACGACGCTGGCGATGGGCCAGTCGGGCGGATTGCGCGCGGCGACCGTCAGGCAGAGGCCACCCGACATGGACGAACCCATCACATGCGCCCTGTCGACGCACATGACGTCGACGAAGCGCTTGATATGCGCGATGCGCCTGTCGAACATGCCGACGAAATCGAACAGCTTGTCGGTGCGTCCAAAGCCCAGATGATCGGGCGCCAGCACGTGATAGCGCTGGCTCAGCGCGCCGATGTTGTACGCCCACGAAGTCTCCGCCGAGCCGCCGAATTCCGCTGAATGCAGCAGCAGGACCGAAGGCTTCGCGCCTTTGTGCTGGAGGCCCGCCTCCAGATAATGGGTGCGAATTCCGTCGACGAGAACATAGCGCCCTTCGGTCATTCCGCCGCCGCCTTTGCTTCGATGGGTTTGGTGCGCGCGAGGCCGCGCACTTGCGGATAGCACTCCCTGGCGAAGAGATCGATGTTGGCGACGGTTCTCTTGTGATCGAGGAAGCCGGCCTGCATCATCATCAGGAGGTGATCGAAACCGCCGACGAGATCGTAGAAGCGCTTGATCTGCGCCGCCACCTGATCGGGCGTGCCGTACATCACCACGCCCTGTTCGCGCTGGAACTCGAGGCCCTGCGCGCGCATGGCGTCGGTGCGTCCGGCGAAGGCGCCCTTCAGGCCCTGCACATTGGTCTCGACATTGGCGTAGCCCGGGGGGTTGCGGTACTGCACTTCGGTTTTCGCCTGCATGTACCAGAGCAATTCCTTCATGCCGGCTTCCGCCGCGCTCTCGGTATCGGCCACGTACACCAACGGCATAAACGCCGTGCCGCCGCCGCCGGGCTGGCCGTTGAGCTGATAGGCGCTGCGATAGGCGTCGAACAGCGCGCGCACTTTTGCGTGCGGTTGCAGGAAGGTCGCGAAGACAAAGCCGCGCGCCGCGGCCCGGCGAACGGCGGCGAAATCGCTCGAACCCGTCGTCCAGATCGGCGGATGCGGGGTCTGATAGGGGCGCGGCCACACGTTGATGGCGCGGCGATGGGTGAAGGCGCCTTCAAAATTGAAGGGCTCGTCATGGCTCGTCCACGCCTTCTGCACGATGTCGATTCCCTCCCACAGGCGCTCGACGGTGCGCGTGGGATTGGTGTTGGCGGCGAAGATTTCATAGGGCACGCCGCGCACGAAGCCGACTTCAAGCCGGCCGCGCGAAATGCAATCCACCATCGCCATTTCCTCGGCGATGCGCACGGGGTCGCCTCGGTTGGCGATGGGGTTGCCGAGAATGCAGATGCGGCCCTTGCCCGTCTGACGCGCGAGAATCGCGAGGGAAAGCGGCGCTGCGACGTCGAGACAGGTGGCGGTCTGATGATGCTCGTTGACGAGCAGATTGAGACCGGCTTCATCGGCGATCATATATTCGTCGAGATAGCGGTTGTAGAGGTCGGCGCCGATCTTCGGGTCGAAATGTCTGACGGGCAGCGACACGCGCATGGTGGACATCGCGTCCATCGGCGGCAGATGCGGATAGGGCATCTCGGTAAAGTACCAGGCTTCCATATTGTGCTCCTGCGATCGCCCGGAATTAGCCGAGGAAAGAATTGACGGCGTCGAGCGTCGCCCGCGGCTGCTCAAGTTGCGGATAATGGCCGGCGTTGGCGATGGCCGCGAACTTCGCGCCGGGCACGAGTTCGCTATAGGCCTTGCCGTAGGCGGTTGTGACGATTCCGTCCTTCTCGCCCCAGATGAAAAGGGCGGGAACCTTGACGCGATGCAGGCGGATTTTCAGCTTGGGATCGTGCATGTAGGGATCCCAGCAGAAGCGCGCGAAGCTCTCGAGATTGCGCGCGACGATGGAGAGTTCTTCGTCGGATTTCGTCGAGAGATCGCGCTTGCCGAAAGCCGGGTCGGCCCATTTCCAGGCCGCGACCTTGTCGGGATGCGAGGTCCAGATGTCCTGCACGTCGCGATCATAGGGGCCGCCGATCTTCACGCCGAAGGCGTCGACCATGACGAGCTTCGAACAGAAGCCATCGTCCTTCACCAGCATTTGCGCGGCGATGTATCCGCCGAACGAGAAAGCGAGAACCGGAATGTCCTTCAGGCCGAGATGCTCGACCAGATCGAGCATCATGTAGGCGATGTCGTCGGGGCTCGACACCCAGTCCGGCCGCTCCGAGCGTCCGAAGCCCGGGGGATGCGGAATCACGAGTTCGTGGTTCGCCGCGAGTTCCGCGAGGAAGGGCGATTCAAGCTCGAAGGCGGCCTCCTCGCTGAGCAGCACCAGCAGCGGCTTGCCGGCGCCGCGACGCTCGACCTCCATCCGAAGGCCCTGCACAACGACGAATTGTTGACTTCCCTGTGCGATCGACATGCCTGCCCCGGTTCCTTTTGCCTTTTCTCCGGGCCTGATTGAAGACCCCGCCCTGTATCGCCGCGGCAAGCCAATCCCGCGGCGAATGATCGCGAATCACGTTTGATGCTCGGCGATCGGCAATTGGCCGATCAATGTAATTCCATAGCCTTCAAGGCCAATGATTTTATGCGGCGAGTTCGTCAACAGGTTCATCCTGCGCACGCCAAGATCCAGCAGGATTTGCGCGCCGATGCCGTACTGACGCAATTCGGCGATGGGCTTGCTTACGGCCAGCCCGTCGCGTTCCCTGATGAGGCGGCTCAACGTCGTCGGCGTCGGTTCGCGGATGAGGACGATGACGCCGCGTCTTGCGTCCGCGATCATGCGCATGGAGTTTTCGAGTTCGTTGCCGCGCGGCCGCGCGCCGCCGCCGAAGAACTGACCCGGAATCATGTCGCCAAGGGAGTCGGCGAGCAGATTGTGCTGATGCACGCGCACCAGCACGGGTTCGTCGCCGGAGAGGTCGCCGCAAAAAACCGCGAGGTGCTCGGCGTATGAAATCTTGTTGGCGTAGACGCGCACCTTGAAGTCGCCGCCAAAGCGGCTGGCGATGTTCGATTCCGCCACCAGATCGATCAGTTTTTCCGTGCGGCGGCGATAGGCGATGAGAGCGGCGATGGCGGCGATCTTCAAGCCGTGTTGTTTGGCGAAAGTCACGAGATCGGGCAGGCGCGC
>JANYDZ010000356.1 GCA_025363375.1 Hyphomicrobiales bacterium | reverse complement strand
GCACAAGGTGCAGCAGGCCTTTATCGACGAGCAGGTGCCGCAATGCGGCTATTGCCTGAACGGCTGGGTTATGACCTCCGTCGCGCTGCTCGAATCAAATCCGCAGCCGACCGACGCGCAAATCCGCGAGGCGCTCTCTGGCCTCAAGTGCCGTTGCGGCACGCATATTTCCATGCTCCGCGCCGTCAAGCGCGCGGCTCAGGCGTGAGGAGATCAACATGAACATGCAAACCAGTCGCCGCCATTTCCTCAGCGGAGCCGGCGCCCTTGTCGTTGGCGTCGCGTTGCCCGGGCTGAAGGCCGGCGCCGCGCCGCTGGCCACGCGCCTGCCGATGAAGCCGGAAAATCTCGCGACCTACATCAGCATCAACGCGGATGGAACGGCGGTCGGCTGGATCGGCAAGATCGACATGGGCCAGGGCACGGATATCGGCTGGATCCAGATGATCGCCGAAGAACTGGACATGGCCGTCGAAAAAGTCAGCGTTGTGCAGGGCCACACCAACGTCACCTTCAACATGGGGGGAGCCTCGGGCTCGACCGGCATCTGGAAGGGCGGGGCGGCCATGCGCGCCGCCGCGGCCGAAGCGCGGCGCGTGCTGGTGGACATGGCGGCGGAGAAACTCGGTGTTCCCGCGGACCAACTCACGGTCGACAACGGCCTTGTCGCAGCGCGCAGCGATCCTTCGAAAAAAATCGGTTACGGCGAACTCATCGGCGGCAGGCATTTCAGCGAGACGCTGGAATGGAACAAGGTCATCGGCAGCGACCTCATGGTCAATGGCAAGGCGAAGCCCAAGTCGCCAGCCGATTACAAAATCGTCGGCAAGACTTCGCCGCGCCGGCGCGATGTCGCGGAAAAAGTGATGGGCGAACACGTTTACATGGCCGACGTCAAAATCCCTGGCATGCTGCATGGCCGCGTCATTCGCCCGCCCGTCGCCGGCGCCGTGCCTGTGTCGGTTGACGAAGCCTCCATCGCCCATATTTCCGGCGCCAGGTCCGTGCGCGAAAAGGATTTTATCGGCGTCGTCGCGCCGAATGAATGGCAAGCGGTGAAAGCCTCGCGGCAGTTGAAGGTCGTCTGGTCCGATGTGAAGCCGCCTTTCCCCGGCTCGGATAAAATCTACGATCACATCCGCGCCGCCCCCACGCTGAAGCGCGACGTGGACAAGCAAAAGGGCAACATCGACGAAGCCTTTGCAAAGGCGGCAAAAACCTTTGAAGCCGTCTATGAATGGCCGTTCCAGTCGCACGCCTCGATGGCGCCGGCCTCGGGCCTCGTCGATGCGCGCCCGGACGGCGCGGCCGTTTGGTCGGGCTCGCAAAAGCCGCATTACGCGCGCGATGGCGTCGCCAAATTGCTGGGCTTGCCGGAGGACAAGGTGGTCTGCGTTTCGCTGACGGGGCCGGGCTCCTACGGCCGCAACGATTCCGGCGATGTCGTCATGGACGCCGCCGTGTTGTCGCGCGCGGTGGGCAAGCCTGTGCGCGTGCAAAGCATGCGCCACGAGGGCACGGGCTGGGACCCGAAGGCGCCCGCGTCGGTTCACATTTCGCGCGTCGCCCTCGACGCCGACAACAAGGTCACCGCGTGGTATTTTGAATCGAAGGTTTTCTCCAAACGCGACGCCTTCAACAACGAGAGCGATCCTGCTTTCACTCTGGCCGGGCAATTGCTCGGCGCGCCGCTGAAGCCGACGATCATTTTTGGCGGGCCGGACGAGAGCTACGGTTTTCCGAACTACCTGAAAATCTCCAACATCATTTCGCCGCTGCTCGACCGGGCCTCGCCTCTGCGCACCGCGCATATGCGCGATCCCGGCGGACCCCAGGTGCATTTCGCCGTCGAGAGCTTCATGGACGAACTGGCCTATCACGTGGGCGAGGACCCGGTGGAGTTTCGCCTGAAGAACGTCGAGAACCCGCGCGATCTCGCGGTGATCAAGGCGGCCGCCGGGAAAGCCGGCTGGCAGCCGCGCCAGGGCGCCCGCAAGCAAGCGCGCGGCGATGTTTTCGTGGGGCAGGGCATCTCCTACGCCTCGCGCGCCGGCACCCGCGTTGCCATGGTCGCGGAGGTCGAGGTCAACCGCGTCACCGGAAAAATCTGGGTGCGCAAATGGACGGTCGCCCATGATTGCGGGCAGATCGTCAATCCCGGCCTGCTGCGCCTGACCATCGAGGGCAATGTCGTGCAGTCCACCAGCCGCGCTCTGCTGGAGGAGGTGAAGTTCGACGACAAGATGGTGACCTCCATCGACTGGAACACCTATCCCATCCTTGACATGAAGGACGCGCCCGAGACCGTGGACATTGTGCTCATCGACCACCCGGAGATCGCCCCCACCGGCGCCGGAGAAGGCTCGACGCGTCCGACGGCGGCGGCGATCGCCAACGCGATTTTTGACGCCACCGGCGTGCGTTTGAGACGCGCGCCGCTGACGCCCGAACGGGTGCGGGCGGGGATGGTCTAGCAAGCGCCGGGGCGGCTCTGCGGGCCGCGCTTGCGTCGTTCGCTTTGGCGACGCGCTTGCTTGCCGCGCGCCCTGCGGCGATCATCGCGCGGAATTGTCCGGGAGGGAGCCTATCCATGTCGCCTCACGTCTTCGCGCGCCTGATCGGCGCATTCGCTTTTGCCGTCGCCGCGCCGGTCTTCGCCGCCGATCCCGCTTTGATCGAGGCCGCGAAAAAAGAGGGCGAGGTCGTCTGGTACACGACGCAGATTCTCGATCCGCTGGTGCTGCGGTTGCAGGACGCGTTCCGCAAAAAATACAGCGTCGAGATCAAGCCTGTGCGGGCCAATTCCTCGGATATCGCGCTGCGCGTTCACAACGAGGGCGCGGCCGGAAAAATGCAGGCGGACGTCTATGACGGCACGACAACCGCGGAAGTGCTGAAGCGCGAAAAACACGCGTTGAAATGGTTGCCCGGGAACGCGAAGGAACTGCCGTCGGATTATGTCGATTCCGAAGGCTACTGGGTGGCGACGAACTATTACATCAACACGGCGGCCTTCAATACGGACATGGTCAAGCCTGGCACGGAACCGAAATCCTGGAACGACATGCTCGATCCGCGCTTCAGGGGACAATTCGTCTGGGGCAACGCGCCGTCGATTTCGGCGGGCGCGGGCTTTATCGGCACGGTGCTGAAGGAGCTCGGCGAGGACAAGGGCATGGAATATCTGCGCAGGTTTTCGACGCAGAAGATCGCCGGAGTCGGCGCCTCGGCGCGCGTCGTCATCGATCAGGCGATCGCCGGCGAATACGCGATTGCGTTGCAAATATTTCCCGAACACGCGGCGGGCGGCGCGCAAAAAGGCGCGCCGATCAGATGGATTCCCATGGCGCCGGCGATGACCGCGAATGTCTCGACCACCGGCGTGACGCTCGGCGCGCCGCATCCCAACGCGGCAAAACTGCTGCTGGAATATCTCATCTCCGAGGCAGGGCAGGTCATTTATCGCGACGCGCAATATGCGCCGGCGCATCCAAAAATTCTCTCGCTCGATCCGGAGTTTCGCGCGGGCAGGCGCCGCGTCGTCTTCCTGACGCCGCTTGAGGCCATGAACGCCTTGCCGAAATGGGTGAAGGTGTTCAAGGACCTGTTTTGAGGGAGGCGGCAATGAGCGTCAGCGCGGAAGACCGCTTCGGCTTGCACGATCTGTTCATGGAATATGTGTGGGCGGCCGACACCGGCGATCTCGACGGCTATGTCGCGACGTTCGCCGAAGACGCCTTGCTCGTCGATTCGGGGGGACGAAGCCATCGGGGCCGCGACGCCATCCGGGCCTATTGCGTCGGTTTTTTTTCCGCGCCCGGCGGGCGCGGGCGCATGCATTTCTTCCAGCAGATGAAGGTCGGGCCAGAGGGCGCGGGAATTCGCGTGTTCTCCTTCTGGCAGGTGGCGCAGGCGATCGAAAGCC
>JANYDZ010000345.1 GCA_025363375.1 Hyphomicrobiales bacterium | reverse complement strand
GGCGCGGCGGGGGCGGGCTGCTGCGCGAAGGCGGGGGCCATGAGAAGCGCGGCGGCGAGCGCGGCGCCGGACAGGCGAGAGAAGAAACTGGGTTGCATGAATGTCTCCTGAATTTTGAGCGCCCTCAGCGAAGGTCGCCCTTGATTTCGACGCCGTCGGCATCCGCTATGACGATGGCGCTGGCGAGGCCGAGAAAAAGTCCGTGTTCGACAACGCCCGGCAACACGGCCAGCGCGAGCGCGAGCCCCTCGGGATCGGGGATCACGCCGAACGCGGCGTCGAGGATGTAATTGCCGTTGTCTGTAACGAAAACAGGACCGGCTTTGACCCGCCGCAAAGTCAGCGCGCCATGGCAGCCCACGCGCGCGGCGGCGCTTTCGATTTTCCGCCGCGTCGCCTCAAGTCCGAAGGGTACAACCTCGATCGGCAGTGGAAAGCGGCCAAGGCGGGTGTTTTGCTTGGTGCGGTCGGTGATCACGATCAATCGTTTCGACGCGCTGGCGACGATTTTTTCGCGCAGCAGGGCCCCGCCGCCGCCCTTGATGAGGCGCAGTTGCGGGTCGAATTCATCGGTTCCATCGACTGTCGCGTCGAGTTCAGGCGTCTCGTCGAGGCTGGTCAGGGGAATGTTCAGCGCAGCGGCCTGGGCGCGCGTCGCCTCCGAGGTCGGCACGCAAATCAATGGCATCCCCCCCTTCACCTTCTCGCCCACGCAATCGACGAAATGTTTGGCGGTGGAGCCGGTGCCGAGCCCCAGACGCATGCCGGGACGCACGATCTCGGCCGCTTTTTCAGCGGCAAGGCGTTTGGCGGCGTCAAGCGGGTCTGCGGGCATGGCGGGTTCCTGATCCGGAGCAGGGTTGCGATAACGGCTGCAGGCCGCCAAGGCAAATGCGGCCCGCGCCCCGCCTTATTTGCGGACGTATTTCATCAAGCGTTTCGGCCCGACCTCGGCGCCGAAAATATTGCCGTCGATGTCGGCGGCCACGCCTTCGGCGGCGCTGGTGCCGGTGGTTTTCTCCACGGGGTCCGGGATGAAGGCCGTCACCGAACCGTCGCGGGCGCTGCCGACGCGGATGCCCCGCTTCCAGCCGTCGTGGTTTTTGGAGACCGATTCGGATTCCGAATCCGCCACGTAAATATTGTCTTTCCCGTCAATGAAAATGCCGCTGGGGCGCGAGAACTGCGGCCATTGCTCGAGGTATTTGCCCTCCTGATCGAATATCTGGATGCGGTTGTTCTGGCGGTCGCCGACAAACAGGCGCCCGCGCGAATCCATGGCTATGGCGTGGGGTATGTCCAATTCGCCTTGGCCTGAGCCGAGTTGGCCCCAGGTCTTGATGAATTTGCCCGCGCGGTCGAATTTCACGATGCGCGCGTTGGTCGGCCCGCCGTGACCGTCGGCGACGAAAATGTCGCCATTAGCGGCGGTCACAACCGCCGATGGCGCGTTGAACTCGTCCGGGCCCTTGCCGGCGACGCCCTTCTTGCCGAGGGTCAGGAGAATTTGTCCCTCGGGACTAAACTTGAAAATCTGCTGGCCTTTGCCTTCCATGCCGGTCCCGTCGGTCACCCAGATGTTGCCGTCGCGGTCAACGTGGATGCCATGGGGAAAAATCAGCAGTCCCGAGCCAAAGGATTTCACCAGATTGCCGGCGGCGTCGAATTTCAGGATCGGATCCAGCGTCGAACCCTGGCAGGCGAACGGGTGTCCGGACGCCAATATCTGCGCCATCTGGGACGGCGGGGCGAAAGCGCTGCAACGCTCGGCGACCCACACGCTTCTGCCGTCCTTGTCGATCTCCACCGCGCTCGTCGAGCCCCACGCGCGGCCCGCCGGCAGCTTCGCCCAGTTCTCGATGGAGGCGTAGGGGTTGGGGAGCGTGTTGACGGGCGGCGGCGCCTGCGCGAGGGCGAGGGTGGCGGTGAACGCGGCGGCGGCGATGACCGCGCGGGACATGGTTTGCATGACGGCGTCTCCTGAAGCGTTTTCGTATATTCAGGTTTTTACGCTCCCCCTACAATCCCCCCATCAACAGATACTTCAACTCGACAAACTCCTCCGTCCCGTGATGCGAGCCCTCGCGGCCCAACCCCGATTGCTTCACCCCGCCAAACGGCGCGACCTCCGTCGAGATCAGCCCCGAGTTGATCCCGACCATGCCGTAATCGAGCGCTTCGGCCACGCGCCACACGCGCCCGAGGTCGCGCGAGTAGAAATAGGCGGCCAGACCGAATTCTGTTGCGTTGGCCATCTCCACGACATCGGCTTCATCGTGAAACCTGAACACGGGCGCGACGGGCCCAAAGGTTTCTTCGCGCGCGATGAGCATGTCGTGCGTGACGCCGGAAAGCACCGTGGGTTCGAAATAGGTGCGGCCCAGCGCGTGCGCCTTGCCGCCGACGATCACTTTCGCGCCTTTGCCGGCGGCGTCGGCGATGTGGCGCCGCACTTTGTCGACGGCTTCCGCGTTGATCAGCGGGCCTTGCTGCACGCCGGCTTCGAGGCCGTTGCCAACCTTGAGTTTCCGCACGGCCTCCGCGAGCCTGGCGACAAACGCGTCGTGGATTCCCGCCTGCGCGTAGATGCGGTTGGCGCAGACGCAGGTCTGGCCCATGTTGCGGTATTTCGAAATCATCGCGCCTTCGACGGCCGCGTCGATGTCCGCGTCATCGAACACGATAAACGGCGCGTTGCCGCCTAGTTCCAGGCCGACTTTCTTGATGGTTCCCGCCGCCTGTTTCATCAGCAGGCGCCCGACTTCCGTCGAACCCGTGAAGCCGATGAATTTTACGGAATCATGTTCGCACATGATCTTGCCGATCGAGGCGGCGTCGCGCCCCGTGACGATGTTGACGACGCCGGCGGGAATGCCGGCGCGCTCCGCCAGAACGCCCAGCGCGAGCGCCGTCAACGGCGTCTCCGGCGCGGGCTTCACGACGGCCGTGCAGCCCACCGCGATCGCCGGCGCGATCTTGCGCGTGATCATCGCCGCCGGGAAGTTCCACGGCGTGATGGAAGCGATCACCCCGATGGGCTGGCGCAGTACGACGATGCGCGCGTCGGGCCGGTGCGAGGGAATGGTCTCGCCGTAAACGCGCTTGGCTTGCTCGGCGTAGAACTCGACGAAAGACGCCGCGTATTCAATCTCGCCGCGCGCCTCCGCCAGCGGCTTGCCCTGTTCGCTGGTGAGGATCAGCGCGAGGTCGTCGCGGTGCGCGAGCATCAGTTCAAACCATTTGCGCAGAATGTTGGCGCGCTCTTTCGCGAGCTTCTTCGCCCAGGGCTTGAAGGCGCGTTCGGCGGCTTCCACGGCCAGCGTGGTTTCCGCGGCGCCCAGGTTCGGCACGCGCGCGAGAACTTCGCCGGTGGCGGGATTGACGATGGGGTCGGCGGCGGCGCCCACCCATTTGCCGTCAATGTAGCATTGCTCGCGCAGCAAAGCGGGATCGGCGAGTTTGAGCGGCGATGGCGTGAGCATGACGGGGGCTCCGGTACGGGTGAGGGCGCACCATGGCGCGAGCCGGGGAAATGTCAAAGGCGGGGCCGACGAGGCGGATATTTCCCGCGCCGCGGCAGAAGATGCGCCCGCATGACGCGCGCTCGACCCGCGCGCGCCTTCGTGACACATTCGCGCCGGCAAACCTCGGGAGGCCCCATGCCGGAAACGTTTCGCGCCATCACACTCGCCGCCGCGCTCGCCCTTGCCTCCACCGCCGCGCGCGCCGACGCCGACGCCATCCTCGTCAACGGCAAAATCCTTACGGTCGACAAGGATTTCTCGACCAAAGAAGCCCTCGCGATCCGCGACGGCAAAGTTCTCGCCACCGGCGCCAACGCCGAT
>JANYDZ010000292.1 GCA_025363375.1 Hyphomicrobiales bacterium | reverse complement strand
GTCGAAGTTGTTTTGCTCGAACCCGGCGACATCGCCACCAGCGTTGTCGCCAACCGCGTGCGCGCGGCGGGCGCGGGGCAGGGCTCGGCCTATCGCGAAAATTTCGAGAAGGTCGTGGCGCTGTTCGAGAAAGAGGAGACGGCGGGAGCCTCGCCTGTTGTCGTGGCGCGCCGCGTCGCCGACATCGTCGACAAAAAGAGTCCCGCGGCGCGCTACACGATCGGACCGCCGGCGCAAAGATTTCTCACGGCGCTCAAGCCGTTTGTTCCCGCGCGAATCTTCGAATGGGGTTTGACGCGTTATTACGGATTGCGGCGCTAACGCCCGCCCGCCAGCCGCGCCAGAACCTGCGCGGAGGCAAAGCCGTCGGCGGGAAACATGCCGGCGCCGACCTGATATTCATGAATGGCGTCGCGCGAGGCCGGGCCGAAGCGGCCGTCCATCTTGTCGTTGTAAAATCCTTTGTCGCGCAGCAGGGTTTGCAGCTTCAGCCGGTCCTCGCGCGCCAGCAGGCGGAAATCCTTCGGCCACGGCGCCTGTATCGCGCCGCGCCCGGCGATGCGGTCGCCCAGATGGGCGACGGACATCGCGTAGGAATCCGAGTTGTTGTATTGTTTGATGATCCAGTAGTTTTCCGTCAGCAGAAAAGCGGGACCCGCGGCTCCCGCGGGGAAAAACAGCGTCGCGTGGGAAGCCGCGGGCAGGGCGCTTCCATCGACGGATTTCACGCCGCTGGCGGCGAGCGCGGCGGCGCTTCCTTTCAGGGACGTCCAGTCGTAGGACGCGGGCACAATGACTTCGGCGCCCCAGGCAAGGCCGCGTTTCCAGCCTTCCTTGCCGATAAAGTTGCCGATGGAGGCGTGCGCGTCGGCGGTCGAAGACCAGATATCCGGCGTTTTGCCGCCCGCCAACGAGACCGCGTATTTCAGATAGGCGGACGGCAGGAACTGCGGATGACCCATGGCGCCGGCCCAGGAACCGCGCAGTTTCGCGCGGGGAATTCCGCGCTCCAGCATGACCATGGCCGCGACGACTTCATCGGAAAAACGCTCGCCCTCGCCGCGTGAAAAAGCCAGCGACGCCAGCGAACGCAACACATCCTTGTCGCCGGCGTCGCGGCCGAATTCGGTTTCCATGCCCCAGATCGCCACGATGATTTCGGCGGGCGCGCCATAGGCGCGTTCGGCCTGCGCGAGGTCGGCGCGGTGCTTTTGCAGGGCTTCGCGTCCGCGCGCGACGCGCCCCGGCGAGGCCGCGTCGTCGAGATAGGCTTTGAGCGTGCGCTCGAACTCGGCCTGTCGATCGCCCGAGCGCGCGAGCGCCGGGTCGAGCGCGAGCCCGGCGAGGGCGGCGTCGAACGTCGCGCGGCCGACGCGTTGCGCCTGCGCCTTCGGCCACAGCGATTGCAGGAAGGCGTCGAAGCGCGGGTCGGCTTGCGCGAACAGCGCGGAGGGGGCGCCGAGCGCGCTCAGCAAAAGCAGGCGTCGGCGCGTTGCGTTCACGTCAGCCAGGCTCCGCCGCGAACATTTCTTGCGGCGTGACAATGATCGAGCAGCCAGGGCAAGCGCGGACGCAGCGCGTCGATTTCGAGGTCGATGCCTTGCAGGCGCACGCGCTCCTCGATGAGCGGCCGCGCGCGGTCGTCGTCCCGGCAGGCGCGTTTGAGCTTGAGGCCGGCCACGCGGGCCTCCCGTTAAAGGATGAAACTCACCGAACCCAGCGAGCCCAGCTCGTGCGACTTCAAAAACATGCGGCGCTCCTTGATCAGAAACGAGCCGCCGTGACGCTGCAGAATGTAGCGGAAATTGCCGACATATTCGCCCATCCGTTCATAGCGGCGATAGCGGTGCGCGATGAAATTGCCCGTGGCGGCGACGATATCGCCCTCTTGGGAAACAATCCGCACGTTGCCGAGAACGCGCGAGAGCCGGGACTTCGGATATTCGGCGTGGCAATTGGGGTCGAGCACGCGGATGACGCGCTGGCGGATGCGCTCGCGGTCGTCGGCGATGATGAACAGGCTGGTGCGGTGGCTGCCTTCGAGATCGTCGTTCGGCGGAATGTAATAGCAGGCGTCGTCGGCGAGCAGTTTCTCCCACTCGTTCAGCTTCCAGTTGTCGAGCAATTCGGCTTCCATAAACAGAAAGTCCTCGACTTCGGCGCGGGTCGCGGGCGCGCTCATGCCGCGCCTCCCATCATCTCGTTCCATTTGCGCCAGAACAGGCGCAGGTGGAACTCGTCGGAGTTCAGTTGCTCGCCGCCCTCGCGGCCCATGCCGCGCGACATTTCGGACCAGCGGTCGTCTTGCCAGTTGGCGAGGCCTTTCTGCACCATTTCAAGCGCCTCGACATCGTCGGGCGTGGCAAAACCGCCGGGGCCGTAGAAGGTCAGGAAGGCGTCGAGGCGCCGCGCCCGCGCGCTTTCGCTTTCCTCCACCGGGCCGAGCGCCCAGGCGGTGACGTGCATCCGGTCGACGCCCTCGGGGTAGAAGGTGCGCACGGTGACGGAGGAGCCGTCGTTGATGACGAGGTTGGGAAAAATCACCAGGTTGCGGTTGGTGTCGCAGACGCGCGTGGCGCGTTCGGCGCCGAGGCGCGCCACGAGCTCGGCGCGGATTGCGTCCATCTCGGGTCTCGCGTCGTCGCCGTAAAGCGGAATCCACTTGGCCACGGGGCGTCCGCGGAAGTTCACATTGTCGGTGGTGAAATGCCCCGCGCCCAGATCGATGGCCCAGCCCTTGGTCGGCAAGATCTGGCCTTTTTCCTTCGGCGGCTCCATGACGACGCCGGAATTCTTCATGAAGTTGAGCCAGGTCGAATGCGTGGTCGGCAGGTGGTAATCGTCGACGCTGTTCTCGACCATCAGCTTCCAGTTGGCGTTGACGTCGTATTCCTGCGTGCCCGGCAGGATCTCCATTTTCGCCGAGCGCGACTGGTCGATGACGAGGTCGATGTAATCGGTCGTCTTGCCGAGATAATCGCGCAGGCAGACCGCGCCGGGATCGAGATTGAGAAACCAGAAGTCGCGATAGCTGTCGAATTTCGCCGGGCGCTTCAACCCGAGCGTGGCCTTGTCGAAGGCTTCCGTATAGGCCTCTTCGCCCGGCACCCGGGCGAGCGACCCGTCGTTGCCGTAGCTCCAGCCGTGATAGGCGCACATGAAGCGGCGCGCGTTGCCCGCGCGGTCGGCGCAGACGATGGCGCCGCGGTGCCGGCAGGTGTTGAAATGGCAGCGAACCTCGCCTTTTTGATCGCGCGCGAAAATGATCGGCCGCCCCGCCACCTTGCGGGTGACGAAATCGCCGGGCTTTTTCAACTCGGAGGCATGGCCGACGTAGATCCAGCATTTGGCGAAGATCTTCTGCATCTCCTCCGCCAGAATCTCGTTGGAGACATGAACCGAGCGATCCAGCAGAAAATTGCCTTTTTCCCGGTCGTCGACGACATAAGAACCATTGGCGCGCATGGCGGACCTCAAGGGAGTGGAGTTTGACCGCAGGAATAGGAGCGGTGGTGGGGGGTGTCAATTCGCGGAGGGATCGATAGGAGCAATGGAGCGGCGCCCGGCGCAGGACGAATGAAAGGTCACAGGCTCTACAGGGCCGGCCCCCGCCGCGCCGCAACATTCGTCCTGCGCCGGGCGCCGCTCCCTTGCGCCGCGTGATCCCTCCGCGAATTGACACCCCCCACCACCGCTCCTATTCCTGCGGTCAAACTCCACTCCCTTGAGGTCCGC
>JANYDZ010000269.1 GCA_025363375.1 Hyphomicrobiales bacterium | reverse complement strand
GATGTCACGCGGCGCACAATGATTGGTTCCGGCGCGGTCGCCGCCGCGAGCGCTCTGGCGCGTCAGGCGCGGGCGCAGGGCGCGGGCGCCATCCGCGTCATCTTTCCCTTTGCGCCGGGCGGCGGGGGAGACGGGCTGGCGCGTTTCCTCGCAATCGAATTGCAAAAGGCGTTGGGCGAGAGCGTGATTGTCGAAAACCGCGCGGGCGCCGACGGGCGGCTCGGCGTGCGCGCCGTCGTGGCCTCGCCGCCCGATGGCCGCGCCATCCTTGTCACGCCCTTCGGGCCGATCGCCGTTCACCCCAGCGTGTATCCGAACCTGCCCTACGATCCGCTGAAGGATCTGGCGCCGGTCTCGCAGCTCTGCCGCATCGAATTCGCGCTTTCGACCGGGCCGATGACTGCGGCGACGAATTTGGCGGAGCTTGTCGCCTGGCTGCGCGCCAATCCTGAAAAGGCGAGTTTTGGCTCGCCGGGCGCGGGCACGATTCCGCACTTTTCCGGCATTCTGTTTGCGGGCGCGATCAAACTCGATCTGCGGCACGTGCCCTATCGGGGCACGACGCCGGCGCTGATCGACCTTGTGGGCGGCCAGATTCCTCTGACGTCAACGCCGGCGTCCGACGCGGGCGAACTGCACAGGTCCGGCAAAATCCGCATGATCGCGACAACCGGCGCGCAACGTTCGCCCTTCACGCCGGAGGTCCCGACCTACAAGGAGCAGGGCTACGATATCGAGGCGGAAGGCTGGTACGGGGCCTATGTCGCGGCCGGCACGCCGACGCCGATCGTCGAGCGTTACGCGAAGATTTTCGCGGATGCGGTGCAAAGTCCGGCGGGCCGCGAAATTCTCGCAAACTTCCGCCTGCCGGCGTCGGGCACGACGCCCGCGGAGCTGGCGCGCATCCAGAGGGAAGATTTCCAGCGCTGGGCGGCGCCGATCAAGGCGTCGGGGTTCAAACCGGACGATTGAGGGGTGGGGCGCCAGGATGGCGTTTGCCGGGGCAGGAAAGGCCACTGGAAGGCATCGAGAACATTTTGGCTACCTTCCTACCTGAAAATAATATAAGCCGTGTACGGCCAATTCTGGCGGATTAAAAGCCATAGGGCATTTGGCGAAGTCTGGCGCGCCGGTTTTGGTGGCGGAGCACCCCTCCGCTCGCGCCTCGGCGCGAGAGGCTTGTGACATAATATTATGAACCATTGATCAGTATAATCGTCCCTGCGCAAAAACCCCGGCCGCGCTCGCGCGTGACCGGGCTCAGATCACGCCGTCAAACCCTCACCCCTTCGGGTTCTTGTAGGCGTAGCACTTGACCTCCATCGGGCCGATGGCCGCGCATTCGGCGGTCAGGACGTCGCCGGGTTTCACGGGGCCGACGCCGGCGGGGGCGCCCGTGAAGATCACGTCGCCTGGATGCAGCGTGTAGAATTCCGACGCCAGCGCGATCAACTTCTGGCAGTTGAAAATGAGGTCGTTGGTGTGCGCGTTGTGACGCAACTTGCCGTTGCAGAACAGTTTGAACGGGACGTCGTTGGGGTTCTTGATCTCGTCCTTCGTCGCCATCCACGGGCCCATCACGGCGTAGGAATCGATGGACTTGCGGAAAGAGCGTTCCTCGCTGCCGCGCACTGTCATGTCGAGGGAGAGGCAATAGCCCGCGACATAATCCAGCGCCTTGTCCTCGGGAATCTGCGAGCCTTCCTTGCCGATGACGATCATGAATTCCAGCTCATGCTCGGTGAGGCGGTCGAGAAAGCGGATGTGCACGCCTTCGCCGGGGCCGACCATGGCGGAATTGGCCTTGAGGAAGAGGCCGGATTCCTTGATGCCTTTGCCCGGGCCGGCGTTGGGACTGCGCGCCCGCATTTCCGCGACATGGGCGTGATAATTGGTCGGCGCGGCGATCAGCTTTGAAGGGTTCGCGACAGGGCTGAGCAGGGTGACGGAGGCCAGCGGCTTCGACTTGAATTTTGACGCGTCGCCGACGGCTTTGCGGATTTTCGCGAGATTGGCGATCATTGGATCGCCCCAGCGCCTTGGCTTTGCGCCGGCGAGAACTTCGGCCACCACGTCGGTGACGTCGTGAACCTTGGCGCCGATGACGACGCCGTAACGATCCTTGTTAAATCTGCAAAAGCGCATGAGCTTGTTTCTCCCTTGAGTTGGTTTCTTGAACCGTTGGCAATCAGTCGATCGTGTAGGCGCCGTCGGAAAAATTTATGCGAAGGCCGATTGTGCCTTCGTTCATCTGCCAGCGCTGCAGGCGGTATTTGCGGAAGCCGAGCTTGTGATAGGGATCGGCGTCGGCGATCCCGCGCGCTTCTTCTTCCGATTTGGCGCGGATGATGATCATGCCGGGGCCGAAGGGTTTTCCGTCGTCGCCGAGAAAGGGACCCGCGGCGAACATGATTCCGCGGGCCTCGATATCGTATTGATGGGCGAGGTGCAGGTGATGCACCGCGCGCCTGTCGCCGGCGTTTTCCACGGGTTCTGAAAAGATAATCCAGAACTCCTTGCGCAGATGCGGGCGCTCGACGAAGTCGGCCATCCGCCTCAACTCGCCATCTTGCGTGAAATGATGTCCTCGCAGCGCAGGTTGTTTGCGTTGACGATATCGCCCGCCATGGCTTCGCGCAGGCGCTTGGTCATGGTCGCCATGCCCCAGCGGTCCGGGAAGGGCATTTTCTTCGCCCAATAGGCGCCGTCGCCCGGCATGTGCGTGGCCTCGTCGATCTGCTCGACCTCGGTTGTATATTCGGTGACGAAGCCGTTGGGTTCGACGAAATAGGTGAAAATATTGTCGCCGGGGCCGTGGCGGCCGACGCCCCATTCAATGTTGAAACCGTTCTGGGTCATGCGGCCCGCGCCGCGCATGAGACCATCGAAGTTGGGGACTTCATAGGCCATGTGGTTGAGGCCCGCGCCATGGCCGCGCGCCAGGGCGACGGAGTGATGATCCGAGGAACAGCGCACGAAATCCATGCGTTCGGTGGCGTCCGAAAGGCGAAAGCCCAGAACGTCGCAGAAGAAGCGGTTCTGTTTTTCGATGTCCTCGACGTTGAGCACGATGTGGGAGAGCTTTTGCGGACGCGAGCGGTCGAGAATGGCTTCCGCGTGTTGCTCGACATCCGCGGATATGGCGATGATTTGCCCTTCCGGCGTCTCAAGGCTGAAACCATAGCCGCCGCCGGCAACGCCGGGCAGAGCTTTCGGCGGGCTGAGAATTTTAGTTCCGAGGCCGCAGACTTTGGCGTGCAGGGCGTCAACCATGCGCTTGTCGCGGGCCGAAAAGCTCATGGCGACGAGGCCGGCGCGGGGGCGCTGGTGGATGGCGAGAATGTGGTGCTCGCGTCCCGTGCCGCGCAAATACGCGGTGTCGCCGTCCACATTGGCTTCCTCGAGGCCCCAGACGTTGCGGTAGAATTCCGAGGATTGCTTGAGGTCGAACACCGCGAGTTCGACGCCCCTTAATCCGTTGACCCTGACTTCGTCCATGATGTTCTCCCGATTGGTTGTTCCAGATTTCAAGTTAGCGTTTTGCCGGGCGCGGCGCTACGGCCCGCCCGCGCCATTGTCGCGGAACCGCGCGTTGATCTTCTGCTCAAGCCAGCGCAGCGCCGCCACAATCACGATCAGCGGCAGGATTTGAATGACGCCGAGGGCGCAAACCGCGCCATAGCTGCCGCCCTCCTCCCACATGGTGAGGCTGATGGTGCCGAGAACGTGGGTGCCGGGCCCCACCAGAAACACCGACGCCGAGAGTTCGCGCACGGCGAGCACGAACACATAGAGCCAGGCGGCGATGATGATGGGGGAGAGCAGGGGCAGCAGCACCAGCCGGAACATCTTCCAGGTGCCGGCGCCCGCCATCTGCGCGGCTTCCTCAAGTTCTTTATGGATTTGCGTGACGCCGCTGGTCGCAAAGCGCATGCCATAGGGCAGGTACATGGTGACGTAGGCGATCAGTAGAATCCAGATCGTGTTGTAGACGGGAATCGGCAGCATCAGATAGGCGAACAGCACGCTCGCGCCGATGATGACGCTGGGGATTGCTATCGGCGTGAAGGCCAGCGCGTCGAGCATCCAGCCATAACGCGGCGCGCCGCGCTGGGTCACCCACGCCGCGATGAACGTCAGAACCGCCACAAAAGTCGCGGCCATCGCGCCGAGCAATACGCTTGTACGCACAGCTTCCACGAAAATGGGATAGTGCAGGATGAATTCGTAGTTCGACCAGGTAAACGGCGAAGTCGTCGGCATGAAGGGCGTCGCCAGGTTGCGGAAGAAGGATTGCCAGACGAGGGTCAGCAGCGGCAGGCCCAAAGCCAGCGCGAACATCAGCGACATCGCGATTGTCACGGGCCAACGCCAGACGCCCAGCAGCAATGGCACGGGTTTGTAGCCCTTGCCGGTGACGGTCGCGTAAGCCTCCGCGTTGCGCGTCGCGCGGCGGTAGAAATAGACGGCGACGACGCACATGAACAGCAGCGCCATGCTGAGCGCGCTGGCGACGCCGAACTCCGGCGTCGACTGGCCCGTGGCGCGCTGCACTTCGGTTGTGAAGACGTAGATGCGCGAGGGATTGCCGATGAGGCGCGGCACCTCGAAACTCTCGATGCCGCGGATGAACAAGAGCATAAGCGTCGACAAAAGCGCGGGCTTCAGGATCGGCAACGTCACCCGGCGCAGGGTCTGGAATGTCTGGGCGCCCGACATGGTGGAAGCCTCCTCCATGCGCACGTCGAGCATGCGCAGGGCCGGGCCGAGCAACAGGTAGGCGAGGGGGAAATAATGCGACGACAGCGCCCAGACCATGCCGCCCATGGTGTAGATG
>JANYDZ010000257.1 GCA_025363375.1 Hyphomicrobiales bacterium | reverse complement strand
ACAAATTCAGCACGGAGCCCTCATGCCGGAACCCACCCGCGACCTCAGCGACATCTGCGCCATCGTCGGCGTCGGCAACAGCCGGCTTGGCCGCGTGCCTGGCGTCTCCAGCCTCGACCTTATCGTCGAGGCCATGCGCAACGCCATCGCCGAATCCGGCGTCAATCCCAAGGACATCGACGGCGTCCTCTGCCGGGGCCCCGACGACATCTACACCCATCACCAGATGGTCGGCGAACGGCTCGGAATCAACGCGAGCTTTTCCACCACGGTGACGAACGGCGGCGCGAGCCAGATTCTCTCCATCGCCATGGCCGTCATGGCCATCCGCCATGGACTCGCAAGCACGGTCATCTGCGGCTACGGACGCGACGCCTGGTCGCGCACGCACGCCACGGAGGAAGCGCGCGTGCGCAACGAAACGCGCCCGAGCAGCCAGCTGCCGCGCGAATTCGGGCCCGAATACGGCTACTTCGGCGCGCCGGCGATGCACGCCTTCGGCGCGACGCGGCACATGCATCTCTATGGCACGACGAAGGAGCATTTCGGCCGCATCGCCGTCGATTTCCGCGAACACGCCTTGCGCAATCCGCAGGCGCAGATGAAAAAGCCGCTGACCATGGAGGAATACCACGCGCAGCGCTCCATCGTTCGGCCCTTCGGCCTCTACGATTGCAGCCTGCGCAGCGACGCGGCGGGCGCGATGATCGTGACCACGCGCGAGCGCGCGCGCGATCTCAAGCAGCGCCCGGTCGTGATCAAGGGCTTCGGCACCCACAACAATCTGCGGGGCTGGTTCGCCGACGACAACATGGTGACGACCGCCGCGAAAAAATCCGGCGAAACCGCCTACAAGATGGCCGGCCTTGGCCCGAAGGACATCGACACCGCGCAAATCTACGATTGCTTCACCTACATGGTGCTGACGCAGCTTGAGGATTACGGTTTCTGCAAGAAAGGCGAGGGCGGAGATTTCGTCGCCTCCGGCGCGCTGCGGCTCGACGGCGCGCTGCCGACCAACACGTCCGGCGGGCAATTGTCGGAAGCGCACGCCGAGGGCGTGCTGCAGATCGTCGAGGGCGTGCGGCAATTGCAGGGCAATTATTCCGCGAACCGGCAGGTGAAGGACGCGGAGATCGCCTTGATCTCCGGCCATGGCGGCAATCAGGTTTGCCATTCCACATTGATTCTGGGGAGGGCGTGATGTCCGAGGCCGAGAAAATCACCGAAAAAGCGGTAACGTCCAGGCCCAAACCCGAGCCGCGCCCTGCGCCCGAATCCATTCCCTATTGGGAGGCCGCCAAACAGCGCCGTCTCGAGCTGCCGCAATGCGAGGCCTGCGGCCAGTACTGGTTCCCGCCTTCGCGCACCTGTCCCCATTGCCTCTCGGCGGAGGTGAAGTGGACACAAGTCTCCGGGCGCGGAAAAGTGTTCAGCTTCGTCATTTTCGACCGGGTCTACCATCCCGCCTTCGAGGGCGACGTGCCCTACGCGGTTGCCTTGATCGAGCTGGAGGAAGGCCCGCGCCTGCTCTCCAACGTGGTGGGCGTCGCGCCGACAGACATGCGCTGCGAGATGCGGGTCAAGGTCGTCTTTGAGAACATGCCCGGCGGCGCCAGCCTGCCGAAGTTCGCGCCGGTCTGACGGCCGCAAAGGGCCGGCCTTCAAGTCGCCGTTTTTCGCAGGCATGCCAACGCCAGAGAAGCGTGCTTGTGAGGCGCTTGAGCCCTTGATATAACGCAATTTGTTGCAGTCGAGCGGGGCGCTGCAACATGAATTTGGATTTTAACATGCATGTATGGGCGCGAACACATTTGTCGCTGTCGTCGCTCGCGGCGATGACGATTGCGGCGCTGCTTGCCGCGCCCGCGCATGCGCAGGTTCCCTCCATGCTCAGCGCTCCCGGGCTGCTGCCTGTGACGCCGGACGCCGCGATGCCGGCGGTCGCGGCCCCGCCGGAATTGACTGCGCCTCCCGCCGATGGCGGCCTGTCCAACTGCGACGCCAGCATGTTGAAACACCAGCAGCGCCGCAACGCGGCGATCGCGCAGATCAACAGCATGGTGCAGGGCGGCAAGGGCAAGAAACTCGATCCCGCCGCAGCCTGTCCGCGGTTCCGCAACCTCGTCGCCGCCGAGAACGAGATGCGCAACTGGATGATCAAGAACAAGGATTGGTGTTCCATTCCCGATCAGGTCATGGACGACATGAAAAAGGGTTTTTCACGTACGCCGACGATCGCGGGGCAAGCCTGCAACGCGGCTGCCCAGGTGGCGCGGATGCGCCAGCAGCAGCGCCAGCAGCAGAGCCAGCAGGCTGGCGCCGCCACAGCGGCCGCTCCGGCGGTCAAGCTTCCTTCCGGGCCATTGTGATCGGGGCGAAAGACGAAGGCGCCAGGACGCCCGCCGCGGCTCTGCCTGATTCCGTCGCGAATTTCGCGCTTTTGTACGCGCCGGCTTCCTGGATTCCCTTCGTTCAACTGGCCCGGATCGATCGTCCCATCGGCTGGCAACTTCTGCTGTTGCCCTGCTGGTGGTCCGCCGCTTTGGCCGCGGCCGCGCGCCATTCCGGTCCGGACCTCTGGCACCTGCTTTTGTTTTTTATTGGCGCCGTCGCCATGCGCGGCGCGGGCTCGACCTATAACGACATCATCGACCGCGAGATCGACGCGGGCGTCGAACGCACGCGGGGCCGGCCGCTGCCTTCGGGCCGGGCGAGCGTCATGGCGGCGAAGCGGTTTCTGATGGCGCAGGCGGCCGTAGGCGCCGCTGTGCTTTTCAGTTTCAACTGGTTCACCGTCGCGCTTGGCGTTGCCTCGCTCGGCATTGTGGCGGTCTATCCGTTCATGAAGCGCGTCACGTCATGGCCGCAGGCGGTTCTGGGGCTGGCCTTCGCCTATGGCGGGCTGATGGGCTGGGCGGCGGCGTTTGGATCGCTGGCTCCGGCGGCGGTTGCGATTTACGCGGCGGCTGTTTTCTGGACCATCGGTTACGACACGATCTACGCGCTCCAGGACGCGCGCGACGACGCCGTCGTTGGCGTGCGCTCGACCGCGCGGCTGTTCGGCGGGCGCGTGCGGGAGGCGGTCGGATGGCTGTTTCTGTGCGCCGTGATTTGCGCGGGACTGGCGGTTCGCCTTGCCGGAGGCGGGCTCATTGCGGCGACAGGCGTTTTGCTGTTCGCTTTGCATCTGGCCTGGCAGACGCGCCAGGTTCGCGCCGGCGATGCCGCGCTCGCGCTCAAATTGTTTCGCGCCAATCGCGACGCCGGATTGATCCTGTTCGCGGGGATTGCGCTTGATGGAATGCTTTAGCGGCCCGGCGGGGTTCCCGGACCGACCTGTCGGCGCCCCGGCTTGACGGCTCCCTCAAACGACTCGCTGGGCCCGTTCGCGGCGGACCGGCCCTGAAACGGCCAGTCCTCGCTCCAGCTATGCGGCCTGAGTTGGCGCACGCGATAGAGGCCCGCGCCCAGCGAGGCCCGGAAGCGGCGATTGGTTTCCTGCGGGGTTTTATCCATCGGGCTGGCTCGTGCTGCTGGTTGACGCGGCTTGTCGGTTCGCGCTCGCCTTCAACTGGCTTGCGCTGGTCGCTGGGTCCGGAGCGAACCGGCTTTGCGACGCAACGGAGCACGCGGACGCCGTTTGGAGAGCGTGGCGCCGCGACGGCGCAGTTTGCCGCAGCGACCGAGCGCCACGGCGCCGAGCCGCTCTTCTGTTCCCTCAAGGCGGCCGGGCTCGCGTTCGATGAACTTGGGAACCGCGAAGAAGCGGCTCCAGTCTTTCCAGTCGGCGACAATGTCCGAATCGTCGAGCGCTTCCTGAAGCCGGATTGTGAGATCCGCGTCGTGATGCGAAAGATCGACGCGATAGACCGCCGCGCCCGACGCTGTGCTTTCCAGGGCGAGGACAACGCCGCGATAGGCGCGCGTCGGCACGGCAATCCGCATTTCGACGCCGTTTACGCTTCGCCTGATAATGATTTCATGAGGCGACAGAACGATCTCGCGCATTTCGCCGTCCGCGCGCGCGTCAACCGCGCGCAGGGATTTTTCGATATTCGCCGATGACCACATAATCTGCCCCGTTCAAAATCGGAGAGGTTCCTCCGTTGTGGACAGGATGGCGGGGCGGGAGCGTCCAAAACGCTGAACCGATGGGTTAAGGGGCCGTGAATCGGGCCATTTACG
>JANYDZ010000205.1 GCA_025363375.1 Hyphomicrobiales bacterium | reverse complement strand
CTCTTCGCCCGTTCAGCATATGTGGCGCAGCATCATCTGGCCTAATAATTTTCTCTAGACGACACAACCGGCCTCGACATGAAAATTCTTATCCTGCCTGGCGACGGGATCGGTCCCGAGATCACCGCGGCGACGCTTGTCGTGCTGCGCGCGGCGTCGGCGCGGTTCAATCTCGGCCTCGAGACCGTGGAAGATGTCGTCGGGCAGGCCAGCCTCGCCCTGCACGGCACAACCGTGCGCCCCGGCCTGCTGGAGGCCGCGCGCGCCGCCGACGGTCTGATACTTGGACCCGCCGCAACCTACGACTTCAAGGACGAAGCCCGAGGCGAGATCAATCCATCCATGTATTTTCGCAAAAACATGGACCTCTTCGCCAATATCCGCCCGGCGCGCACCTACAAGGGGTTTCCAGGCCGCGTCGGCGAATTCGACCTTGTCGTCGTGCGCGAAAACACGGAAGGGTTTTACGCCGACCGAAACATGGAGCAGGGCAACAGCGAGTTGCTGGTGACGCCCGATGTTGTGATTTCGCTCAGGCGCGTTACCCGCGCCTGCTGCGCGCGCGTGGCGCGCAGCGCCTTCGATCTCGCCAATCAGCGCAAGCGGCGCGTAAGCATCGTCCACAAGGCCAATGTGCTGAAAATCGGCGACGGCATGTTCATCGAGGAATGCCACAAGGCCGCGCGCGAATTTCCCGATGTGAAAGTCGACGATTTCATCATCGACGCCATGATGGCGCATGTGGTGCGCGATCCCGGCAAGTTCGATGTGATCGTGACAACCAATATGTTCGGCGACATTCTCTCCGATCTCACGGCGGAGCTCTCCGGCAGCATCGGCCTCGGCGGGTCTCTCAACGCTGGAACCGCGCACGCCATGGCGCAGGCCGCGCATGGTTCGGCGCCCGACATCGCGGGCAAGAATGTCGCCAATCCATTTTCGCTCATTTTGTCCGCCGCCCAATTGCTGGCCTGGCATGGACTGCGCAGCCAGAACCGCGCGCTTGTCGCGGCGGCGCGGGCTATCGACGCGGGCGTCGCAACTGCGGTCGCTGCAGGCGAGGCGACCCATGAAATTGGCGGGCGTCTCGGCACGCGGGAGACGGGCGACGCGATGGCGGCGCGCATCCGCGCGACGTGAGGGCGATCCGATGTTGTGCGATTCCCATGTGCATGTGGTCGGCCCCGCCGCACTCTTTTCGCTGGCCGCCAACCGCGCCTATCTACCCGATCCCGCGCCGCTCGCGGGTTTGCGCGCTCATGCGGCAAAACGGGGCGTTGAGCGTTTCGTGATCGTGCAACCCTCGTTTTACGGCGTGGACAATGCGATGCTTGCGCACGCGTTGAGCGAACTTGGCGGGGCCGGACGCGGCGTCGCCATGATAGATCCGGACGCATGCGATTTTGAAGCGCTGACCGAGTTGGACCGCGCGGGCGTGCGCGGATTGCGCATCAATCTTTACACGCGCCCCCATGGCGGAGCGCTGCCGCCGCTTGGAGATGTGTTTTCCGGCAACGTCAACGCGGCCGCCGCGATGGGCTGGCATGTCGAAGTCATCGCGCCCATGGCGATCATCGCCGAGCATGGGGAAATGCTCGCGCAATCGCCTGTTCCGATTGTGCTTGATCACTATGCGCTGCATTCGGGGCATGCGCCAAAACACGGCGCGGGAAAGCAGGTCGTCGGTCTCGTTCGACAAGCCCATGTGTGGGTGAAACTGTCGGCGCCCTATCGTTGCCGCGACGACGAGCTTGCTACAAAACCTGATCGCGCCTGGCTCGAGGCGTTTCTGGAAGCGGCGCCTGATCGTTGCGTTTGGGGCAGCGACTGGCCCTTCACACCCGATGAAAGTCGGCATCGCGGCCCTGAACTCGGCGCGCCCTATCGCGCTTTGCGATATGAGGAAGTCGTCGATGGATTTGTCTCGTCGATCGCCGACGCGAAGCTGGCGCGTCGATTGATGGAGGACAATCCCGCCCGGCTGTATGAATTTGCCGAAGGCGGGGCAACGTAAAGGAGTTTCGCAATGAAGCGTATTTTCACGTCGCTGATTTTCGCAGCGCTCTCGGTCGCCCAGACGCACGCGCAAGCCTGGCCCAACCGCACGGTCACGCTTGTCGTCGCCTACGCGGCCGGCGGCACCGGCGATATCGTCGCGCGGTTGTTGTCCCAGCCGCTGTCCAAAGCTCTGGGACAACCGGTGATCGTGGAGAACCGGGCGGGCGGCAGCGGCGGCATAGGCGCGAAAAGCGTCGCAACCGCGCAACCCGACGGCCATACGCTGCTTGTCGGGCAGACAGCGGAAATCTCCATCAACCAGCATCGCAGCAAAAATCTGAACTACGATCCCGACAGGGATCTGCTGCCAATCGCGCTCGCCGCCAACGTGTCGCTGGCACTCGCCGTGCCGGGAAAGGCGCCTTATTCCTCAATGAGGGAATTTCTGGCGGCGATGGCGGTCAATACCAAAAAATTGTCCTACGCCTCCTCCGGGGCCGGCACGCCCAGTCATTTCGCCGGCGAGCTTCTGCGCCTGAAAACCAAGGCCGACATCGTTCACGTGCCCTATAACGGGGCCGGCCCCGCCATGAACGAATTGCTCGGCGGGCATGTTGACGCTTATTTTCCCGGCCTTCCGGCTGCGGTGCCGCAAATGGCGGGCGGCGGCATCAAGGTGCTCGCGGTCTCGACGGCGAAGCGCTCGGCGCTGGCGCCGGATTTGCCGACGGTGGCCGAAAGCGCCGGAATTCCCGAGTTTGATTTTTCCCTGTGGGCGGGATTTTTCGCGCCGCACGGCACGCCGCGCGAAGTCGTCGACCGGCTGAACCGCGAGATCAATCTCATCCTGCGTCAGACGGAAATGCGTGAAAAAATGCTGGCGCTTGGCGCGGAAGTTTCAGAAACCTCGGTCGAGGACTTTACGGCCTTTGCACGGCGTGAAAGCAATAAGTACCGTGACCTCGTCGAATCCGTCGGCGTCCGGGAAGATTGACGCTGCGTTATCTTTGGCCGGACAGGATTGACTCGATGCGCGGGTCTGAAATCGGCATATGATCGCCGCCGCGACGTGCGGACGTACAAAGCACAACGCCAACCCGTAGGCGTAAATCGCCAGCGATGTCCGGCCCTTCAAACCCGCGCCGACCGGCATGGCGTGGGAACCGCCGTCTCCGAAGAAAATACTGACAACCGAACACTCCAGCGGCCAAGTCCGGTGGCTTTGATTTGCGGCTCAAAGCCGGAATCCGCACGAGTCTCAAAACAGACGGGAACGGGGCAACGCGCGTTTCAGGTCGAAGGTTGAACAGGCCCGTTGAAAAACACCGAGCCTGTTCCGTCGCTTCTGGCATCAAGCGCCCTTTGGAAAGCGCACAACCGTATCCCGCGATATCGAAGGGATTTTTTCGTCGGTGCTGGAAGCCGGGTGGTTTCCTATGATCAAGCTTCCCTTTTCAGTGCTTACAAACAATGGCTCGCCGTCCTTAATCTCCCCGGAAAGAATCTTTTCGGCGAGGGGATCCTGCACGAATTTCTGAATGACCCGTTTGAGCGGGCGAGCGCCATAGGCGGGATCATATCCTTTGTCGGCGAGCCATTGACGGGATGCGGAGTCGAGCGTGATCGCAATTTTTCGATCTTCGAGCAGTTTGGACAACCTCGAAATCTGAATATCGACGATTGACGTCATGTCCGCGCGACGCAATCTGCGGAACACAATTGTTTCGTCGATTCGATTGAGAAACTCCGGACGGAATTTTGCGCGCACAATCTGCATAACTTCATCGGCAACCGCGGCCGGCTCCAGACCTTCCTTCTGCGAGACGAGCAGTTCAGCGCCTAGATTGGACGTCATGACGATCAGAACATTGCGGAAATCCACTGTCCGCCCCTGGCCGTCGGTCAAACGGCCGTCGTCAAGCACTTGCAGGAGAACATTGAAGACATCGGGATGCGCTTTCTCGATCTCGTCGAACAGCACGACCTGATAAGGCCTTCTGCGAACAGCCTCCGTCAGCGCGCCGCCCTCTTCGTAACCGACGTAGCCAGGAGGCGCTCCAATGAGCCGCGAAACCGAGTGCTTTTCCATATATTCAGACATGTCAATCCGAAGGAGCGCGGCTTCATCGTCAAACAAAAAAGCGGCCAGCGCCTTGGTAAGCTCGGTTTTGCCAACGCCGGTCGGACCAAGGAACATGAAGGACCCTATCGGACGATGCGGATCCTGCAATCCAGCCCTGGATCGACGAACGGCGGTGGACACAGCCTTGACCGCTTCGGGTTGCCCAACAACCCGCGCCGCCAGCGCTTTCTCCATATTGAGCAGTTTTTCACGCTCTCCTTCAAGCATGCGGTCAACCGGAATTCCCGTCCACCGCGACACGATCTGCGCGATGTGATCGGCGGATACCGCTTCCTCGACGAGCGCGTTGCTTGCGTTCGCCTCGTTTGAAGCAAGCTCTTTTTCGAGCCCGGGAATGACGGCGTAAGTCAATCGACCCGCTTCGGCATAGTCGCCGCGCCGCTGCGCATTGGCCAGGTCCGTACGCGCCTGTTCCAAGTGTTCCTTGAATTTTTGCGCCTGGCCCAGTTTGTCTTTTTCAGCCTTCCAGCGGGATGTAAGAGCGGAAGATTTCTCCTCGAGATCGGCAAGCTCACGTTCAATTTTCACGAGTCTGTCTTTTGACGCCGCGTCGGTCTCGCGCTTGAGAGCCTCTTGTTCTATCTTCAGTTGAATGATGCGCCGGTCAAGCTCGTCGAGTTCCTCGGGTTTGGAATCGACCTGCATGCGCAAACGCGAAGCCGCTTCATCGACGAGATCGATCGCCTTGTCGGGCAGGAACCGGTCGGAAATATAGCGATTGGAAAGAGTCGCGGCGGCGACAATGGCGGAGTCCGTGATGCGAACGCCGTGATGCAACTCGTATTTTTCTTTGAGCCCCCGCAAAATCGAAACGGTATCTTCCACCGTCGGTTCGTTGACGAACACCGGCTGAAAACGCCGCGCCAACGCGGCGTCTTTTTCAACATGCTTGCGATATTCATCAAGGGTCGTCGCGCCAATGCAATGCAACTCGCCGCGCGCCAGAGCGGGTTTCAGCAGATTGGAGGCGTCCATAGCCCCATCGGCTTTGCCGGCGCCCACGATTGTGTGCATTTCATCAATGAACAGCACAATTCCACCCGCAGCGGCGGTCACCTCGTTGAGCACGGCCTTGAGTCGCTCCTCAAACTCGCCGCGATACTTGGCGCCGGCTATGAGCGCGCCCATATCGAGCGCAAGAAGCTTCTTGTCCTTGAGGCTTTCGGGCACGTCGCCGTTGACGATGCGCAAAGCCAGCCCCTCGACGATAGCCGTCTTGCCGACGCCTGGCTCTCCAATCAACACAGGATTGTTCTTGGTTCTGCGCGACAGGACTTGAATGGCGCGCCGGATCTCCTCATCTCGCCCGATCACCGGGTCAAGTTTGCCGTCGCGAGCGGCCTCGGTGAGATCCCGCGCGTATTTTTTCAGCGCGTCATACGCGTTTTCAGCTGTCGCGTTGTCGGCCGTGCGCCCTTTCCGCAGGTCCTCAATCGCCGCATTAAGCGATTGGGGGGAGACGCCAACATTGCCGAGTATCTTGCCGGCTTCGCTTGAACGCTCCATGCCAAGCGCCAGCAACAGCCGCTCGACGGTCACAAAAGAATCTCCAGCCTTTTGGGCGATCTTTTCGGCATTGTCGAGAATGCGCGCTGTTGTGGGAGCAAGATAGAGTTGGCCCGCGCCCGCTCCCTGGACCTTCGGCAACTTCGAGAGGAACGCTTCCGACTGGATCAGCGCGTCGCGCGAACGTCCGCCCGCCTTGTCGATCAAGCCCGCCGCAAGTCCTTCTTCATCGTCAAGCAAGACCTTGAGAATGTGCTCGGGCGTGAATTGCTGATGACCTTCACGAATGGCCAGCGCCTGCGCGGATTGAATGAACCCGCGCGCGCGTTCGGTATATTTTTCGAAATTCATCGCAAACCTCCTGGCACGACCGATCGCCCCAAAAGCAACGAATCAGCCGCCACTCAAAACATGCAGGCTCCCTCAGGCCGCCCGTGCAACTTATTTAGGAGCGAATTTGAAAATCAAAAGAGAGAAAGGCGCAAATTCACGCACGGCAATGAATCAGCTCAAGTTCGCCAATGCCAAGCGGATAGCCACAGCCGCGCTTCTCAATGCCAGCCCCCATTTTCGTTGAGAGGCCGCTATTGAAATTCGGACCCTGCGTCATGATCCGCAGGCTTGAGCGGCTATTCTCCAACCGGCAAGTCGCTTCTTGCCGCTTCATTGGCGCCAACTTCCACGCCGTCGCCGCTTTGATCCGGGCGGGAGCGGCGCCGACGGCGGGGGCGAAGGTGGAAGCCGCCGCTTTCCGCCATTTCCGGCTGCGCTTCGACGACGTTGGCGATCACGGCGGGCAAAATTGGCTCTGTAGCGGCGATTCGCACCGGCGAAGTAATAAACGACGGCAATGCGACACCTTCCGACTCAACTGCAATTTGGGGCTGCTCTCGCGGCGGCTCGTTCCGATAATCACGTTGTTCGCGTTGCGGACGGTTGTCGCGTTGTCCCCTGTTCTGGTTAAACCGATTTTGTTCATTCCGATCCTGATAGGGGCGGTCATGACGTTGTTGTTGCCGATCGTTTCGCTCTTGATACGGTGGACGATCATTCCTTTGCTGCTGCCTATCGCCGCGATCCGGAAATTGCCGCTCCTGGCCGTTCTGGCCACCCCGATCGTTATTGTACGGCTGACGCTCTCCGTAGGGTTGAGGCTGGATGGGTTGCGCTTGCTGAGCTTGCGGTGGCTGCGAGGGATTAAATTGTTGCTGGCCGAACCGCTCAGAGGGCGACGCGAAACGATCGGGAAGGCCGCCTACATCATCGTCGTCGTCGGAATCGTCAGATTCAGGTTCGCCTGACTGACGCACGTAACCCAGTTGCGCCTGCTGTTGGGCTAGCTGCGCAGCCGAGATGAGGCGGAAATAGTGCTCCGCGTGCTGCAGATAACTTTCCGCCATGACCGGATCGCCGGATGACTGGGCGTCTCTGGCCAATTGCAGATATTTCTCCGCCACGTGATGAGCGGTGCCGCGAATTTTCACATCCGGACCATTGGATTCATAGCTTCTTGTGAGCGGATTGGGGCCCTTGCGGTTGTTACGGCCACGCATCCGCTTATTTTGACCGGGTCTCATTGAACGTCCTTGATTGATACAAACTGCCGGATTTCCGGCACGCGACCGCTCACCTACGAGCAGGTCTTGTCATTCACCGTTCGATCCATCGACTTCGGCAATGCAATTGCAGGTTTCCCCACATGGTGCGGACCATCCGCGCCACAGCGCCATATTTTAAGTCACCCGCCAACCAAAGGTTAAGCCCTGACCTAAAAACGCATCAGATCGACTTTCGCGCTTCACAAAACTCTAATCCGCGAACTATCCGAGACGGTGAATTAATATCGCGATTTTGTCTGGGGAAGACCCATTCAAGAGTTCTGTCCAAGCTACCGCATCAAATCAATCACGGCAATTCTGACGGAGAGCCTAGTCGCTTTTTGAGCCCGCGCCAAGACCCTAATGCAAGTGTTTGGCAAAAATATGAGCCCGCAGGAAGCTTCAATCCGCTTTTTTTGCTTTCACAACCGCTATAGCGCGCGGATGACCACCAATGTCGATCCATGCCCCTGCGACCAAAAGTCTTTCCTGGCAAAGGAGCGCCCTCACCGACTGTTCCTGACCTACGCCGATTTCCAGAATGGCAATTCCCATAGGGGCTAAAAGGTCAGGTAGAACAGATACTATCTCTCGATAGCAATGAAGTCCGTCCGCGCCTCCATCAAGCGCTATTCTGGGATCGTGATCGCGAACTTCCGGCGCAAGCCCGTCTATGTCGTTCGTCCGAATATACGGCGGATTGGACACGACGAGGTCATACAGCCCGCTATTGGCGGACTTCCATCCCCCGCACACCACTGAATAGCGCCCCGCGTACCCGCAAGCATCCAAATTACGACGAGCGATCAAACAGGCCTTTTCCGAAATATCGGTCGCCACGCCACTTGCATTGGGAAACACGTCAAGCAGGGCGCAAAGCAATGCTCCAGAGCCGGTTCCCAAATCGGCAATCCGGAGCGCCTTGTGTTGGGAATCGGCAAACATCTCGATTGCCGTGTCGACGAGAGTTTCTGTATCAGGTCGAGGGTCGAGAACATCCGGCGATACGATGAGATCAAGACTCCAGAATCCGCGTTTTCCCAAGATGCGCGATACCGGCTCCCGCGCTTTTCTTCTGAGCAGCCAAGCCGCCAAACGCATTGCCGCATCTTCGCCCAGCTTCACATAGGGTTCGCGGATAAAATCCACATAATCAATCCCCAAAGCCGCGCAAAACAGCAATCTCGCGTCAAAACCCGGATCGTCGATGCTTGACGATCGCAAAGCCGCCACCAATTCCAACATAGCGTCGCGGCGAGTCATGTCGCCGGAAAACCAACTTGAAACCGGAACGTTCCCCAAGGAATACAAAGTCACTGCGCCGCCTTTGCGAGTATCCGCGTAAGCCGTTTTGCAAAACTTGCCGCGTCCGATGGTCCTTCTCCATCCATAATTCGCGCTTCGTCGTGCAGGAGCCATGTTGAGTCGTCGATAAACGAGCGGTCCTTGTCGTCGCGGAACTTGCGAGCCAGCGCCGCGACGAGGGCGTGAAGCGGGTTTACCTCCAGTATAGGCTTCGAGACCGTAGCCGCCCTCCCGTGCTCCGCAAGCATGCGTTCCAATTGGCGGTCCGGCCCCGCGTCCGCCGCGACCAAACAAGCGGGGCTGTCGGAAAGACGATCGGAAATCCGAACATCGGAAACCGATTCGCCAAGCGTCTGTTTCATGTAAGCGAGCAATGCCGCAATTTCAGGCGCTTCAGGTTCGGCGGCGTTTTTTTCGCCGGGTCCCTCAATTAAAGGGATCAATTTGATGTCAGCGGCGCCCTGCGTGACCGACTTGAACGGCTTGCCTTCGAAACCCACCGCTGTCGATATCCAGAACGCATCGACTGGATCGGAAAGAAGCAGCACTTTTATGCCGCGCGAAGCAAAGCCCTCAAGTTGCGGACTTGCGGCAATACGCTTGGCATCGTCCCCGGTCATATAGTAAATTGCGGTCTGATTTGGCCTAAGACCAAGTACATATTCAGCTAAAGTGAGCTTTACATCCGCATTTGAGGAACTGGCAAAACGCGCAAACTTGAAGATGGAATCGCGCCGTTCGGGATCCTCGTACAAGCCTTCCTTGATGACCGCCCCAAAATTATCCCAAATCTTTGCGAAGGACTCCGGTTCATTCTCCGATGCTTTCGTCAGTTCCTGTACGATTCGATTTGTGACCCCCCGTTTGATCGCGCCAAACACCGGACTTTCCTGAATCATTTCCCTTGAAACATTGAGCGGCAAATCCGCGGAATCCACGACAAGCCGCACAAATCGCAACCAGCCCGGAAGAAGGTTGCTCTCCTGTGAAATCAGGACGCGACGAACATACAGCTTCGCCTTCCCTTTGCGCTCCGGATCGAACATATCCATGGGCCGCGAGCCCGGAACAAACGCCAGCGCCGTATATTCATGGCGGCCTTCAACGCGCCAATGCGCGGTCAACGCCGGCTCGTCGAACTGGCCAGCAAGACTGCGATAAAAGTCGATATAATTTTCCCTGGAGATGGCGCTTTTCGGCTTTGTCCAAAGGGCCGCGCCATCCGCGATTTGCCGAGCTTCCGCATTCGGCGCTTCGCGCAGCTCGATGGGAATCGCGACCGCGCCGGAATGTTCGCGAACGATGGTTTCAAGCCGCCACGGCTCCAGATATTCCTTCGACCCGCTATTCAGGTGAAGCATCACTCGAGTGCCCCGCGTGGGCGCCTGATCGAGCGGAAGGGGGGATGTTGTGTAGCTGCCTTTCCCGTCGGACGACCACCTCCAGGCCTCGGTGGAGCCGGCGCGCCGTGACTCGACAATCACGCGATCGGCAACCATGAATGCGGAATAAAAGCCGATGCCAAATTGCCCGATCAATTCAGCCGGCGAACCGGCCTTGCCGCCGTCTTCCTCTTTCTCCTCGTCCGCGCCGGCGCCTCGACCGCCGATCTTTTCAAGAAACGCCCGCGTTCCAGAATTGGCGATCGTGCCCAAAGCGGCAACGAGATCGTCATGATCCATTCCAACGCCATTATCCGCGACGGTCAAAACGCCCGCTTCCTTGTCCGTGCTCAAAACAATACTGAAGCCGAAATTGTCTTCAACAAGGGCTGGATTCGCTAGGGCTTCATATCGAAGTTTCTCGCAAGCGTCGGAGCCATTTGAAATGAGTTCGCGAAGAAAAATGTCCCGCTCGGAATAGATGGAATGCACCATGAGATGCAAAAGACGAGCAACATCGGCTTGAAATACATGCGATTGCTGCTTGTTGCCCGCATCCGAACGCGTCTGTGTATTCATTTCTTCTGTCACCGTTTTATCCCTGATTTTCTTGAGATGCGGTTGCGCTCAATCTTCCGCCTTCCCCCTCATATCGCCGCAACAGAGCAAATTTCAAGGACTCTGATCGAAGACAAAAAAAGACCGGCGGAAGCAAAGCTTCGCGCCGGTCGTTGTTAACCCCGCTCCGACCGGGAGGCGGCCCGGTTCACATCGACTCCCCGGGGGGCTGGGGGGCTGACGAAATCCAGGGAACCGGACGAACCGGGCCTTCGAGGCAACGATGTCAATATCGCCCCCTACTACGGCGCGGGCGCGACGCAAACAGGGCGAAAGTATGAATTCCACGGTCTCGACAAAGCCCCGGTTCACGGACCGCCAATGATCATTTTAATGACCCGGCCCTGGCCCGCAGCCAGAGCCGTGCCTCTTGCGGAGAAATCGCCGGCGCGTAATCATGCGCTGACCGGGAGGCTGGATTGAACGAGGGTAAAGTGAAATCCGATGATTTGAAGGTTGCCCACCAACCGCTTGATTCGGTCATCCGGGATGCGCCGGCATTGCGATCCGTTTCAAATCCGGAATCACAACCAAATACCAGGACGCTCCAACAAGGGGCCTTGGTTACGTTCGACCGCCGCGAGTTGCAAACTATCCTGAATGTCTATGGCCGCAAGGTCGCTGCGGGAGAATGGCGGGATTACGCCATCGATTTTACCCCAAACCGCGCCGTTTTTTCTATTTTCCGCCGGACCTCCGAAGTACCGCTGTTCAGAGTTGAGAAAGATCCAAAACTGGCGGGCAAGCAGGGCGCTTACAGCGTCGTTGCATCCGGCGGCCTTATTATGCGGCGAGGGCCCGACCTTGCTCGCGTCGTCGGGGTGCTCGAACGAAAAAACGGCTTTTCCGTTGTCTGAACCGCCGCCCTAAAAAAAGGCCCCGCTGGACGAGCGGGGCCTTCAGACTCCAACGCGGAAACATCAGTTGTTTCGGCTGCCGGTCAGATTGAGCAGCGACGTGAAGATATTGATGAAGTCGAGATAGAGCATCAGAGCGCCATTTACCGACTTCTTCGTCGCGGTCTCCATGTCATCGTTGACGTAATACATTTCCTTGATCGACTGCGTGTCATAGGCGGTCAGTCCTGCGAAAATCAGCACCGACAGGACAGACAGTCCAAACTGCAGCGCGGAACTCTGCAAAAAGAGATTGACCACGCTTGCAATGCAGAGTCCGATCACGCCCATGATCAGAAATGAGCCCATCGCGGACAGGTTGCGCTTGGTAGTATAGCCATACAGGCTCAAGCCGCCGAAGGTTGCCGCTGTGATAAAAAACGCCCGCGTGATCGATACGCCCGTATAGACCAGCAAAATCGAGGACAAAGACAGGCCCATCGCGGCGGCGAACAACATAAACACGCTGCGCGCCGTCGATGCCGTCATCTTGTCGATGCGGAAGGAGAAGAAGAACACAAACGCCAGCGGCAGAAGCATGATCACCCATTTCAGCGGGCTTGCGTATATCGCAACACCCAGGCTGGTCAGCCCTGTTCCGCCCATGCGCGCGACGGCGTTCGACGGGTCGGTCGTAGCCAACATGTTGACGCCCAGCGCCACGAGCCCTGTGATGGCCAAACCGACCGTCATGTAATTATAGACGCCAAGCATATAAGAGCGCAGGCCCTGGTCGATTTCCGAGGCGCCGGCCCTTGCGGCGCCTGAACCCCACCGGGCGGCCGCACTTCGATCAAAGTCGGACATGGTTTCCTCTTACGGTTTCGGGCCGGTGGCCCAACAATGCCTTTTCCTCTGGAGAAGTTGAGGCCAACATAATATGGATCGGCTGCGATGACTTCACAAGGGGCCCCAAGCCGCCAAAAGAAAGAAACTGCGATTGATAAACGCCATGCCGGGATAACGTTAACGCGACCAGCTAACGCGACTATCAGAACCTCATCCTGCCGGCCAATCGAACTGAATTGCCCAATCACCCTCCCTGTAAAACTGTCTTGGCGCAGCTGTTGATTTTCTTGCATCGTTTGCCTTGCCGAGATTGGAAGTTACAGATAAATACGGCGGGGATTTGCAAATGACGCGGGATTGTTGATGTTGTACGCTTTACTCAAAACCATCTTGTTCGCGTTGGACATTTTTTGGTGGATCATTATTGTGTCCGCAATTATGTCTTGGCTGTTAGCTTTCGATGTTATAAATATTCGCAATGATTTTGTCCGATCT
This sequence comes from Hyphomicrobiales bacterium, assembly GCA_025363375.1. Taxonomy (GTDB): domain Bacteria; phylum Pseudomonadota; class Alphaproteobacteria; order Rhizobiales; family Beijerinckiaceae; genus Terripilifer. Next base: position 2,423 of record JANYDZ010000205.1, on the reverse strand, counting down.
GTCTGGAATGGGATCAATGCAATAACAGAGCCAGTTTTTCGACCTGTCAGGCGATTTCTTCCAAATTTTGGATCAGTAGATATATCTCCAATCGTTATTCTTTTGATCATATTTTTTCTTCAACAGCTAATCTACTCGATACTGATTTCTGGGCATTTGGCGTTTTAATTGCTGCGCCGGGATTTATTAAGAATCCGGGTGCTTGTGGGATTTCTGCCGAACGATTTGTCAACGCAGGGCCGCCCGATCGCGTCGATTGTCGAAATTCGCATAGTTTGCGCACTTCCGGTAGTTCGACACTTGCGCCCGAGGGTCCCCTCTGGGCCGCAAGCGAGCGGCCCCACCCCCGATCGCACGCGTTGCAAGCTCCAGGCCGGTCTTGCGCCGCCTTCTCTTAAGTCAAGCAATTCCCGTCAGGGTGGGCAACCCCGTCCCGACGACGCAAAGGCGTCGCCGACCCACGGGATGGCGCATGGGTCGCTAATCCTTTGCCCGCTCCACATAGGACCCATCATCCGTCAAAATCACCACGCGTGTGCCCACGGCGATATGCGGGGGGACCATGGCGCGGGCGCCGTTCGACAGGATGGCGGGTTTGAAGGAAGAGGACGCCGTCTGTCCCTTCATCGCCGGCTCGGTCTCGACGACCTCAAGGGTGATGCGCTGGGGCAACTGGATTGACACCGGCAGGCCGTTGAAGACGCTCAGGATAACCTTCATGCCTTCTTGCAGGTAAATTTTCTGGCCGCCCAGAACGTCGTCGGAGACGGAAACCTGATCATAGGTTTCCGAATTCATGAAATGATTGCCGTCGCCGTCCGAATAGAGAAAGCTGTGATCCTTGTCCTCGACGAAGGCGCGCTCGACATTTTCCGTGGTCTTGTAGCGGACCTGGGTTTTCACTCCGTCCGAAATGCGGCGCATGTCGATCTGCGTGGTGGGCGTGCCTTTGCCCGGATGAAAACTCTCGGCGGAGAGCACGGCATAGAGCTGGCCATCCTCGTGCTCGATGATATTGCCTTTGCGGACGGAACTGGCGATGACTCTCACGAGGTGACTTCCCTGGGTTGATGGCGGGCCCGGCTCAGCCTATGCAGCGTGAGGCCGAAGCGGTCCGCACCATAGCGATATTCAAGCGAATCGCCAGCCGTATCGCAAACCCCGGTTCCAATGACAATATCCGCCTCGCCTTTCTGGGCTAAACATGTCCACGCCGACCGCAGGCCCCTGCTTCTGGCGCGCGGCCGCATGATGGCGGCGTGGCGACGCGGCTTTGAGGCGCGGGGGTTCACCGAAGTCGAAACCGCGGTTTTGCAGGTTTCACCCGGCAACGAGGCGCATATTTCCGGGTTTTCGACGGAACTGGCGGGCCCCGCCGGGGCGCGCAAAACGCTTTATCTGCATTCCTCGCCCGAATTTGCGTGCAAAAAGCTGTTGGCGGCGGGGGAAGCGCGGATTTTCAGCTTCGCACGGGTTTTCCGCAATGGCGAGCGCGGGCCGTTGCATCATCCGGAATTCACCATGCTGGAATGGTATCGGGCGGGCGAAGATTACGAGACGCTCATCGCGGATTGCTGCTTTGTGCTGGCGAGGGCGGCGGAGGCTGCGGGAAGCGGGATGTTGCGCTTTCGCGACGGCGAGGCGGACGCTTTTGCGGAGCCGGAGCGGTTGAGCGTCGGGGAGGCTTTTGCGCGCTACGCCGGTATTGACCTGCTGGCGACGCTGGGCGGGGACGCGCCCGACCGCGAGGCTTTGCGGATTCGGGCGGAGAAAGCGGGGATGGCCATGTCCGGCGACGATTCCTGGTCGGATATTTTCAGCAAGGTTCTGGTGGCGCGGATCGAGCCGCGCCTCGGCTTTGGCCGGCCCACGGCGTTGATGGATTACCCCGTCTGCGAGGCGGCCCTGGCGCGGGTTTGCGCGCGCGATCCGCGCGTCGCCGAAAGGTTCGAGCTTTACGCCTGCGGGGTCGAACTCGCCAACGCCTTTGGCGAACTGACGGATGCGGTGGAGCAACGCCGGCGGTTTGTGGTGGAGATGGACGAACGGGAGCGGATTTACGGCGAGCGCTATCCCATCGACGATGATTTCCTATCGGCGCTTGCGCACATGCCGCCAGCCTGCGGCATCGCGCTTGGCGTCGATCGGCTGGCGATGCTGGCGACGGGGGCCTCGCGCGTCGAACAGGTCATGTGGACGCCGGTTGTCGCGGCGGACGAAGCATGAGCGACGGGTCGAAAACATTGCGCGATGTCGACGCGCTAATTGCCGCGGGCCTGGTTGGCGGCGACCGCGCCGCGCTTGCCGCGGTCGCCGCGCGCTACGCCGTTGCAATTACGCCGGAAATGGCCGCGCTTATCGACCCGTCCAATCCGCATGATCCGATCGCGCGGCAGTTTTTGCCGGATGCGGCCGAACTCGCC